>CAZXJC010000815.1:0-14345 GCA_964640885.1 uncultured Pirellulaceae bacterium
CCACCACCAGTGACACTGGAAGGATCGCTGAGGTTGGCTGCCACGGCAGTACCGTCACCGGTCAGGTTGGCCACATCCGAAGCACTCGGACCGCCACCGACCAGGTTAACCGTAGTGATGCCGTGTCCGGTTGCCACGTCAAAGGTGTCATCCCCATCCTGACCGTCGAGGGTCAGCGTGGCGACGTCGCCTGCCACGTCGACCGTGATCTGGCTGTTGAGCGAGATGACTGCCGCAGCCGAAAGATCAAAGCTGTCATCACTGCCGGTTCCCTGGTAGACCAGCGTATCGTCAGCAACTGCATCGGCATCATCGATGACCAGTGAGCCGGTGGCTCCCAGGTTCGCGAAGTTCAGTGGGACTAGGCTGGCGACTTGTACGTCACCGGAATCAATCGTGCTGCCCGGGGTCAGGGTGCTGCTGATGACGCCGGCAGGTGTGTTGACCGTTAGCGTGTCGTTACCGGCATCGCCGCCGATCGTCAGATGTTCGATCGTGGCCAGGGTAACGTCGGCGGCACCGCTCATTTGAACCGTGGCACCATCGATGGTCAGTCCCGTTACGGTGGTCGCGGCACTGATATTGACGACCACGCTGTCCGAGGCGGTTGGATCGCCACCATTAGCGGTGACTGCGATACCGGCGAGCGGATCGATACTGAAGGAATCGTTACCGTTTTCACCGTTGAGCGTGATCGTGCTGGCGGTCGATCCGGTGTTCCCAAAGGAGACGACCGGCCCGTCATTGACTTGGGCGTTGGCACTGCTGTCGACCGTAATGGTGTCAGCATTGCCGCTGCCGTTCATTGTTAGGGCGTCATCGCCGGTACCACCACCTGCGTTGATGTCGATTGCTTCGGTGTTCACGAAGTTGATTCGTGTGGCGGCAGCTGCTCCGGAGAGTTGAACTTCGATTTCACCTGCATCACTGGAGGATCCGGGGGAAACAGTGTAGCTGTCATTAGCGTTGAGCGTACCGGTCAGGCTGATCGTGTCGCTGGCATCGGGGTTGCCTGCGTCGACGTTCAGCGTGGTGGCTCCATCGGCACGGCCAGTAATGGTGATCGTGTCATCCCCGTCGTCGCTGCTGATATTCAGCTGCGGCAGGGCGTTTAAGGTTGGTACGGCTCCCGCATTGGAGGTAGCAACTTGGAAGTTTTCGATTTGAACCAGTTGAGTACCGGTAGCCGAGTCGATATCGATTAGTGGTGCGACATCGTTACCGGCATTGGTCAGGTTGGCAGTGATGGTGTCGGCATCGGTCGTGCCCAGGATGGTGAGCGTGTCGGCGTCGCCGGCCGATCCGTCGTTGACGGAAACACTAATATCTTCGGTGTTAGTGAAATCAACCGTGACAATGTTACTGCCATCGGTACGATTGGTAACCGCGATCTGGCCGGCACCGGTGGTCGTTTCCGGGGCGATGATAATATCTTCGCTGACCCCTGCCTGGCTACCATCGGGGGCGTCATCGACAAAGATGATCGCCGGTTGTACATCGGTGTCCCGTTCGATGTTTCCATAGAAAATGTCGTCATCACCGGCTCCACCGTCGACATCGACGTCTATTCCCCAGCCACCGATGGTATCGTTAGCATACGGGTCGATCGTGATATCATCATCACCGAGGTCGCCCGTGATGTTCAGGAAACTAGCGTTATAGAGACCGATCGGGATTGAGCCGTTGATCATCAGGCTGAATTCATTGACGCCATCCGCATCGGCCGGATGGGCAATGGGTCCTGGTGTCAGCAACGAGTCGACGTCGCGACCCAGAACAATGATCTCGTCCTGCTGGCCAGCATTGTTCCCGTTGTCGTCACCAATCACGTTGACTTCCTCGGTGGCGTCCGAGGGGGCCGTGGTGACCAACTCAATGTCATGGAAGACGACTGGATGGCTAATCGTGGCACCGGTCACTGAGAAGATGGAGACGTTCGGTACATTCGGGGCTGCCTGCGTATCGTTGTCCGGGTCGGCATCGGAGTGAATATTGATGTTACCGTTAGCCAGTGGATCGACATTGAGACGATCCCCGATCAGCGGTGCACCGCTGGGCAACGCCGGCGCACCACCGTTTACTTGGAAGCGGAAGTTGGTCGAAAGCGTCACATTGACGTCATCAGCTACCACGTCGATCAACGGGCCGGCGGTCCGGACACCACCCTCGTCACCGGTATTGATGGTCAATTCCGCATCGGTCACGGCAGTCCGATCAAAACTGGCCGTGTCGATATTGACGTCGACCAGCGGATTAGAGGCACTACCGTCGCCGTTGTTCGTGATCTGGACCAGCGAGTCGGTCACGTTGATCGTGTCGAAGGCATCGTCGGTGGCTCGGATCGTAGAACCGCTGCCGAAGACATTGCCCCCGAAGGCGGAGGTTGCGGCCAGGCCACCACTCTCCTCGGTCGTGGCATTGACGACCAGGCGGTCACCGTCGACGCCCGCTCCACCACCGGTCACGGTCAAACCACCTGCTTGGGCGAGACCGTCCAAGTTGATGTCAGGACCGGCGATCAGGTTGATGACCCCGGGATTGTTCGTGTTGTAGGCATGCGGCGGAATCGTTAGCAGCGGATTGCCGTCGAGGAAAATATTGGCTTCATCAGCGTCCAGCGGGGTAATCGAAAGCGTATCATCCGCGGTTGTACCTTCAATCAAGAGGGCATCGTCGTTGGCGACGCTGCCGATGTAGTTGACCTGTTCGACCTGGTTCAGGTCCAAACCGTTGGCAGCGTTGAGCGGATCACCACCGAGGCCCGGATCGGTATCCACACTGGTATCGTTACCCGTAACGTTTACGTCACCACTGGTCTTGGTTGAATCGGCGTAAACCATGCGAACACCGTCAGTCCCGGCACGGGCCGTGGTATCGGCAGAGACGTCGAGGTTAACAATGTCACGGTTGGTTGGATCGGCTGCCACCGCGCCACCGTTAATGACGAATGTCGTGCTGGCACCCGTCGGAACTGTGCTATCGGCCGCAAAGTTAGCATTGAAGGTATCGTTGCCATCGAAGCCGTTGAAGGTGTTTTCGGCACCCGACTGGACCGAGTCAGCCTGGATGTTGAACGTCCCGTTATTGGACGCCGTGGTTGTTGCGTCACCATCATCGATCGTATTGGTCTCGGTTCCGGTGGTGTCGTTGATGTTGTACGTGTTGTCACCAGTTTCGCTACCGATCAGTCGGAAGTCTTCCAGTGTACCGGCATTGGCTGCATTGCTGCTGTTGGCACCGAGATCCGTTACGTTGACGTTGTAAAGGACGTCATCGTTCAAACCGGCTCCGTTAAAGTCCACGGCCGTTTGTTCGGCAGGACCGATTTGCGTTAGGTCGTACGTATCTGCTACACCTGCGGCGTAATCAGAAATGTTCAGGGCATCGTCTCCGTCACCACTGTCGACACGGACTTGGCCAAGGATGGCATCGAGGTTGCCAGACTGTAAGGTGGAGTCATCACTAGTTACGTTGACCGTGTCAGTTCCGCCTTGGGTAGCGATGTTATAGGTTGAACCAGTCACTGTACCCTGCACGTTAACTGTGTCGCCGTTGGCGGAACTCGTGAAGATGGTAATACTTTCGATTGCTCCGGAACCACCATAGGTGATATCTGCGGCAGCCGTTGAAGCGGTAATTCCTTCGATCGTGGTGCCGGTAATTGCGATATCGTCAGCACCACCGGTGTCGTCGGTATCGATGATGAAGACTGCATCCGTGCCAGCTGCTTGGTCAGCTGCTGGTGAGATTACGATAGCGGCCGTGATATTGTCTGTCGTACCGACGGCAAAATTCCCGTCACCATTACTATCTAGAATGAATAAATCATCCCCTTGTCCGCCCAGCAGAGAAACAGAAGCTGTGCCCGGTAAACCACCGGTTGCCGCAGCATCCCGCGTGCTGTGGATCACGAGCGTGTCATCGCTGGTGTCAGCACTGGCCGCATCATCATCACCATCGAGGCTGATCGCCGCCAATTCGGTGGCTCCGCCATTCTCAGCAGCATCGAGACTGATTAGTTCGATCGTGTCCGCACCGGCCATGCCGAAGATATTCAACGTCGTGACCGAACCCGCTGTAAAATCGTATGATTCGAACGGCCCCGATGTCTCTTGAATTCGAGTGACACCGTCGCCGATGGTGTTGTCCACGATTTGGATCGTATTTCCATTGACATCACCCAGGACATTCAAGGTACCGCCACTGGTACTCGTGTTGAGAACGGGCTCCAGGTCTTCGAAGTAAATGTTCAGGTTTGCGGCGCCGATCGTCGTAAGAATCTCACCTTCAGCTGTGCTGGTGCCCGTACCGCCGCCATCCCCTTCGCCCAGTGCATAGGTTTGAACAAATGTGGACAGATTCTGGTAAGTAATCGAGTCGGTGCCCGCGTTGCCATCAAAGTTCACGTCCGGTTCGCCTGTGGCGCCACCGATAAACAGGTTGTCTTGATCATTATCGCCACGGAATGCCACGGGCAGATCGCCGGTTGTCACCGGTAATCCGTTGGTACCGTCGATGACTAGAGAGTCGTCGTCTGTCGAGCCGACAATTCGCAGACTGCGAACACCAGCAGGTACGATGTCGAGTGTTGCCGTGGCAAGCGTGTTATCGACAGCGATTTCGAAGTTACCGCCACTGTCAATTTGAACGGTGATCGTATCTGTGTCTGCCGCTCCCGGCCCATCATCCTCGTAGCCATTGCCTGCCGGGATACTAAATGGAGGTGCTGTTAAGAAAGCGTCATTGCTTTGGTCCATTCGAACGACCAGGTCCAGCGTACCGCCGGAAACATCAAAGGTTTCGAATTCGACAAAGTTGACATTGGCGATTCCCGCACCACTCAAGGTTCCGACAAAGCTACCTTGTTCGGTTGGCGTTACTTCCAACTGTGCGTCCGGTATGCCAGTAACGTCCAGGCCGAGAGTGTCACCGGTGGATGCCACCGGGTTATTCCCATCCAGGAAGAATACAGTTGTGGCGTTGGGAGTGATCGTTACCGTGTCACCGTTGGCCCCACCGCTGATGTTACTGAAAAAGAAGTTTGCAGATTCGACACTGTTGAATTCGATCACTGGACCAGCATCCACCAGGCCTGTAATCGTGCCGTCACCACCGAGCACGTTGTCGTTTGAGATCGTAACCGTATCGCCGCTTAAATCACCAGAGTCGTCTATTATCAGCGTGTCAGAACCGCCACCACTGTTAAGCTCGATGTTGTCCTGGATATTATTGACCGTGCCTCCGTCGCTGGATCCGCCAGCATTATTGTCGATGATGATCGTATCATC
The DNA here is from genome assembly GCA_964640885.1 of uncultured Pirellulaceae bacterium. Lineage (GTDB taxonomy): Bacteria > Planctomycetota > Planctomycetia > Pirellulales > Pirellulaceae > JAZADA01. Next base: position 5,289 of record CAZXJC010000815.1, read on the forward strand.
CTGGGCACCGCCGGTGACGATGATTTCCGTGCCACCAGTGTTCAATATGCCGAACAGATTAGCGGTTTCGCCACCCGCATCGCCAACACCGCCACCAAGAGCGTCAAAGTTCAAGGCCAGATTTCCAGCAGTCACTTCAACCGTCGTGCCAACTTGGATATCCAAGTTATCGCCCGCGTTCAAAGTGAGCGCTGTGTCATCGCGAACTTCCGTGCCGACACCGGTAACGGTGAGGTGATCGATGTCCTCGATTATCGAATCGTCAGCCGTGTACGTTATTCCACCGGTCGTAATTGCATCGCTGCTAATGGTCAACGGACTGCTCGCCCGGATCACGCCACCACCAGCAACACCATTTACACCCAAACCATCGCTGTCCAAGTCGGTCAGAATCAATCCACCAGCACTGTCCGTCACAAAAATCACACCGGAACCAGTATTGCTAATGTCGGCCTGCGTCACATTTATGTCGATTGGTAGAACCGCAGAACTGCCAATTCCAGCAACGGAGGTAAGAATCAAATTGGTTCCGATGATGTCGTCTGTCCCGGCATCTGTATCATCTGTGATGGAACCGGCTATCGAAGCGACTTGTAGATTCCCCGTGCCGGCGTTCAGGTCGACTGCTGCCAGGCCGTCCGTTTCACGGATGAACTGGCTGCCGTCATCGCCACTACTGTCTACCGTAATATCTGTCACGGTCGTCTCGATGGCGTTACCGGCCGCAGTATCTGTATCCCCGAAGTCACCATCGGTAACAGTAAAGTCGAGCGTGGTGGCCGTAATGTCGACTGCTGCGTCTGCGCTCAATACGTCGCCAGTGCCGACGGTCAAGGCTGTTACGTTACCGGTACCGGCCAGCAGAGCGATTTCGCTTAAGCCATCCGTTTCACGGATGAACTGGTTATTGTTGTTGGCCGAGGTGTCGACTGACAAAGCACCAGCAGTTGTTTCAATGGCGTTACCGGCGGCGGTATCCGTATCTCCATAGTCGCCATCGGCGATCGTCACGCTGACGGCTGTACCCGAGATATCAACTGCCGTATCTGCACTTAGCACGTTGCCTGCTGCTGTCGTCTCCACCGAGACATTACCGCTGCCCGCAGTCAGAAGCAATTCGGCCAGGCCATCCGTTTCACGGATGAACTGGCTGCCGTCATCTCCACTGCTGTCTACCGTAATATCTGTCACGGTCGTCTCGATAGCGTTACCGGCGGCAGTGTCTGTATCCCCGAAGTCACCATCGGTGACGGTAAAGTCGAGCGTGGAGGCCGTGATGTCGACTGCTGCGTCTGCGCTCAACACGTCGCCAGTGCCGACGGTCAAGGCTGCTACGTTACCGGTACCGGCCAGCAGAGCGATTTCGCTTAAGCCATCCGTTTCACGGATGAACTGACTGCCATTATTTGTTCCAGAGGATGTGTTAACCGACAAATCGTCGACTGATGTTCCAATTGGATTTAGAAGGGTGCCGACGGCGTCTCCGGAATCGTTTGCGTCTAGAAGAACGACAGTGGCAATTCCTGCCACGATATCACTTGCAGCGTCACTGTCATTGAGCGCGCCTTCGTTGAGTGTCAGTGTGACACTCGCAGTACCCGCGTCCAGATCCAATCCAGTTAGCCCATCGGCTTCGATGATGTGGATGAGGTCATTGGTTGTTGTGGCGGTCAGGAAAGTAACATTCGTGTCGATCGCTCCACTTCCACCAATTGTACTATCGGCTGTTAGTGTAACGACGGCACTTGCTCCAGTGGCTTCAATATCGGCACCGCCCAGGTCACCAATATCATTAATTGCTCCGGAAGCACTATTGATGTCGACTGCAGTCGCTGTATTGTTTGTTGTTACTACACGACCCAGCGAGATGTCTTCGTTGGCATCCATGTCGACTGTACCCAAGCCGGCATTAATGACAGCTCCATCAGCCATGGTGAGGGCACCACTGGCTGCGCCACCGGTGTCTGCATCGGCTGTCACGGTGACGTTGCCGCCACCGCTGGTGACGTCGCCGTCGACTGATAAGCTGACATCGTCATCGGCTAGTAAGTTAATGTCTCCGCCGGTCGTGGTGATGGCCTCGTTGACGATAATACTGGAAGTCGGTCCGTTGGCATCCAACACCACCTGTCCGCCGGTTCCGGTGACACCACTCTCTCCGGCGACGACGGTGATCGTACCACCGGCAGTGACGTTGACGGTTCCGGTGGCTGCGGCCTGTTCCAACTTGTTAATGTCCAGGTCATCAGTCTCATTGATATCGACGTTGCCGCTGGTGGTGTTATCCAGATCGAGGATATTGATCTGGGTCTCGATGTTGCCTGCATCGCCCACGCCGGTTGCTGCGTCGATGGTGACGGTACCGCTGTTGGCTACGATGTCGGTATCGATGTTACCACCATCGATGACACCCCCGGCCAGGGCAGCGATCGTGACGGCCGTGGTGCTGGCACTGGTCGTGCTGAGGCTGCCCAGCGTCACATCGACATCAGCATCGATATCGATAGTCCCGCTGCCAGCGTCGATGACGGCTCCGTCGGCCATGGTGACGTCGGCCGTGTTACCGGCATTGTCGGCATTAATTGTGATGACACCGCTGGTCGAGGTGATGTCGCCCGCTGCACCAAACGTGATATCGTCAGTTGCCGAAGCTCCGTTGAGTGATGTAACGGTTACAGTACCAGTGTTACTATTGATTGGTGCATCGACTTGAACGGCCGCATCGGGGCCGCCTGTTGTTCCCGTCATCGCTATGTTTGCTGATCCGGTGGCATCGATTGTTGCGGAATCGGTCAGGAGAACGCCGTTCCGGTTAGCGGAATTTCCGGTGATAGTGATGTCGCCGTTGAGTGAGGCAACCTGGGTACCGGCGGTTTCAATTTCGACGCCATGCCCACCGGTAACGTTGCTGGATGTTCCATCAATTGTCACCAGCGCCGTTCCTGTAGAAGAGATAACGGCAGCGTTCTGGATCTCGACACCTTGATCGGCCGGTCCGGAAGCAATCGTGGAACCGGTGATTAGGATGTTGCCAGCGACGGAGGTGATAACAGTTCCCGTTCCGTCGAAGAGGACTCCATCTTGACCGAGTGCGTTGTTGACCGTCCCGTCGATGGTGATCGTGGCCGATCCTGTCGAGGTTACATCGGCACTGCTTACAACACTGATTCCGCCGCGACCGCTACTGAGACCGGTCAGTGCAATATCGCCGTTGAGAGATGTGACTTGTGCTGCCTGCATCAGGCCAACACCATGTCCACCACTGGTGTTGCTGGAAGTTCCGTTGATTGTGACCAGGGCGGTGCCGGTGGAAGAAATAACAGCACTATCGTCGATTTGTACCCCCTCGTCCGCCGAGCCGTTACCAATCGAGGTACCATCAATCAGGATATTGCCCGCGACAGAAGAGACCGTGGTGCCAGAGTTAGCGATGAAGATACCGTTGTTTCCGGCTGCATCGTTAACAGACCCGGTGATCGAAATCGTGGCCAACCCTGTGGAGGTTACATCGGCGTCACTTATAATCGAGATGCCATTGTCGCCCCCGCTGTCAGCGGTCAGTTGAATTGCACCGTCGACCGATGTAACTAGTGTTCCGGCATTTTCGATCAGGATTCCGTCACCGGCGCCGCTTACTGCATCTCCATCCAATGTGATGGTACCGCTTCCCACACCGGTTGTGGAAATAATTGTTCCATTGGTCAGGACGATACCTTCGTTGCTCGTCCCGGCGTCACCACTGCGGCCATCAAGTAGCAGGTTTCCTGTTGTAGCGGTCACCAATGCATCATCGATGTTAATTCCATCGAAGTCGCCGGTGACGGCTGTTCCGCCACGATTTGCCGTCAAGGAAATGTTACCACCGGTCGCCTGGATAGTCGTTGTGCCTACGTTGCTGGAGATGGCAATTTCCCGGACGGCGTCGCCAGTAATGGCTCCGCTGTTTTCTGTCGAGACGGTCACGTCATTGTTAATGATCAGGTCGGTACCGGCGTTGAGGTCAATCCCCCCGTTACCACCGAGGGCTGTTACGTTGGCCGAAATGGTCAAGTCATCATCGCTGCCGCCGTCGTCGGCAGCGGTCAGCACGATGTCACCACCCGCGTTGTCCACAACAGGACTGTTGATGGTTAGTGGGCTGGCGGCCAAGATCGTAATGTCTTCCCCATTGTTGTTGTCGAGGATGTCGAGAATTTCCACACCATTGATCGTGCCAAGTGTGCCAATGGTCAAACTGCCCACGTTATGCAGGTTGATGTTGCCCGTATCAGTCTGGGCAGCCAAATCACCGGTGATCGTGGAATCAATGTCACCTGCGTCACCCGCCAGGCCACTACCGATACCCGTAACGGCTCGTAGTTCGGCGGTACTCGCCAGGATGTTGATCGTGTCCGCACCGTTGCCATCGGTGATGGCAGCACCCGCATCGATGATCACCGGACGTCCCACGTTGGTAATGTCGTCCAGCGCGATGCTGTCGAACTCGGTGATGTTGATGTTCCCGGATGTACTGTTGACTGCGCTCAAGATCGCGCCGTTGATATCGATGTCGGCTGCAGTACCCAGGGTGGCACCGTTGCCGATACCGGTCGCGGCATCCAGGTCCAGCGTGTTGCCGGTAATGTTGGCCGCTTCGGCGGTCGTGTTGTCGACGATCGCTCCGGCGACGCTGGTGACTTCAACCGTGTTCGAGGTAGTGATCGCACCGAGTAAAACGTCTTGATCTGCATCGATGTCGACCAGCCCCGTGCCGGCATTGATCACTGCCCCGTCAGCCATGATGACATCGGCCGTGGTGCCAGCGGTATCAGCGTTAATGGTAACGGTACCGCTGGCCGAGGTGATGTCACCGTCGACACCAAACGCGATATCGTCAGTTGCCGAAATACCGTTGAGTGATGTAATGGTGACGGTACCACTGCCACTGCTGATAGGTGAATCGATCTCAACGGCCGGATCGGGGCCGCCTGCTGTTCCCGTTATCGCTATGTTTGCTACGCCGGTGGCGTTAATGGCCAACGTGATGCCACTATCGATATCTACACCACTATTGGTTGCTCCGGTAGCGATACTGACACCGATAATGGAGATGTCTCCAGCCACGGAGGAAACTTGTGTCGTGGCTGTGTCTTCCTCCATAAAAATGCCATCGTCTCCATTCGTACTTCCGTCTAGAGTGATCGTACCAGTACCCAGCGAACGGACCGTGGTGTCCTCCAGATCGATGCCATCACTTAAGTTTCCGACTCCGAGCAATACGATGTTGGCACTGCCCGTCGAACTGACTGCGGTGGTTTCCAGGTTGCTTCCCTCTCCACCGTTCCCGGACAAGGAGATATTCCCGTCTACGGAATTGACCTGGGCGTCATTTGATTCAATACCGATACTATTGGCACCGGTCCCGTCGATCGTGATTGTGGCAGCATTAATGCCGGTACCCGTCGATTGGATGGTCGCATTGTCACCAAGATCGATTCCATCGTCATCGCTGGATATACCAGTAATGAGGACATCTCCGTCAACCGAACTTATTGCGAATGCATCATTAAGTAGAACACCATCGTCAAATGCATTACCGGTAATTGTGATGGTCGCTGCATTGGTACCTGTTCCCGTGGAAGAAATTTCGCCGTCCCGTAATTCGAGACCACGCGTCTGATCAACAACGGCCCCCGTCCCCGTTCCCGTGACGTCGATTGCGCCATCCACGGAAGTGATTGCGGAACCGGCATCCTCAACGTTCACACCAATGACTTCACCTGTTCCGTTGATCGTAATCGTAGCAGCACTACTGCCGGTACCTGTCGATTGAATGATCGCACTGCCTGCTTGAGCGACCCCATCGTCATCGCTGGATATACCAGTAATGAGGATGTTGCCATCAACCGAACTTATCGCGAATGCATCATTAAGAAGAACACCATCGTCAAATGCATTACCGGTAATCGTGATGGTTGCTGCATTGGCACCGGTTCCCGTGGAAGAAATTTCACCGTCGCTTAAACTCAGACCGCGTGTCCCATCAACAACGGTCCCCGTCCCCGTCCCCGTGATGTCGATTGCGCCAACCACGGAAGTGATTGCGGAACCGGCATCCTCAACGAGCACACCATTGAAGTCAGCTGTTCCGTTGATGGTAATCGTGGCGGCTGAGGCTCCTGTTCCGGTTGATGCGACAGTCGATCCGCCCTGCAGTTCAAAACCATTTTCAGAACCAGTGCTGAGTGCCGTAATGAGGATCGCGCCGTCAACACTGGTGATGGTTGAGGCGAAAGTAGTGTTGCGGTTATCCAGGTCAACTCCATCTGATTCTGCTCCAGCAATTCCAGTACCGACCAGGGTAATGGTGCCCGTGCCAGTGGACTCGATCGTCGAACCATCGAGATAGATGCCGTCGTTATCGTCTGACTGGCTTCCGCCTGTATTGTTGCCACCGCGCCCTGTCAGGCTGATGGCACCACTGGTGGTTTCAATAATCGCCTCGTACAGGGAGATGCCGTGGTAATCTCCAGCGACCGGCGCTCCGCCGTTATTGGCGTTGAGTGTGATGGCCCCGGCGGCAGTAAGGATCTTGGTTGTCGCGATGTTGTTGTCAATCTCAATTGCCCGGACGGCGTCGCCAGTGATGGCTCCGCTGCCAACCGTTGAGACGGTCGCATCGCTGTTGATCACCAGGTCGGTTCCGGCGTTGAGATCAATCGCCCCGTTACCACCGGTCGCGGTCACGTTGGCGGAAATTACCAGGTCGTCGGTGGCGGTCAGTGTGATGTCGCCGCCGCCGCTGATCGCGATCCCCGTGAGACTATCCACGGTTCCGACAGCCAACTGACCAGTATTGCTCACGTGAATGTCACCGGACACGGTCGTTGCCGCCAGCGTTAGCGTAGAGGCGGTGTCGAGTGCATTGGCAGCGGTTCCAATCCCGGTGGCTGCTCGCAGTGCGGCACTGGCGGCCGTGATGTCGGCATCCGTATCACCACCGTCGATGATGGCACCGTTGGTTGACGTGACCTGAACCTCAGTTGTCGTCTGCAACGCTGCCAGTGTAATGCTACCGTCCGCGGTCATGGCAATCGTGCCACTGCCAGCGTTGACGATGGCTCCGTCAGTCATGGCGATCGTACCTGTACCGGCCGTCACAGTGACGGTACCGGAAACGCCGCTTACATCACCATCAGCACCAATCAGCACGTCATCCTCGGCAGTAATGGTTGTTGTCGCTCCGGTACCAGTGGTCTGAACAATTCCGTTCACAATTGTCTGGGCACCAGCCGGAGCATTGGCCCCGTCTTGAATGGTTACGTTTCCACCAGCACTAATTTGAAGTGCCGCACCGTCGCTATCAATTTGGACACTCTCTGCACCCCCGACCGCGAACAGGTCTGAGCCAGTTGCGGTGACTGCATCGGCCGACACCAATTGGCCAGCGGCTAAAATTTGCACACCACCGACGCTGTCAGCGTCACTGTCGGCCGCCAGCGTAATATCCGCTCCGGTCGCCGTGGTTGTCAGGATGGCCCCCACGATGATGTCTCGCGGAGGAGACAGACTGATCGTTCCCGATGAAGTGAGATCAAAACTAATCACGTGGTCGGCCGTCGATCCGCTGCCACCGTTCAAAGTGATTGTGCCACCGCCTGCTGTCATTGTCGCGTTGGGTGTGACACCACCAGTTATAATGATTCCACCACCAGACCCCGGGGAAGTGTCAATGGACTGATCTACCACGATTGTGCCGTTCGGTGCGTTGATCGTGACATCGCCACCATCTCCGCCGTTACCGGTCGTGATGCCGGAAGTTGTTGCTACGGTTCCAATGGAAAGTCCATCGACATCGGTGTAGGCAAACGAGCCAGGATTGAGGTCAGCTGCCAGGGTCACCACGTTGTTGGTTGCCTGGTTGAGCGTCGCGTCACCAACGGCTGTTATCAGCAGATTGGCAGCTGAAATTGACCCACTGGTTTGTGTGATGTTACCCGTGCCGTTGGAGATGAGTGTTAGCTGATCAAGGGCTGTCACGTTCCCATCGAGCGTGATTGCGCCGGTCGTGGTACCTGATGTAACAATGATGTCACTGCCTGGATCGAGCGTAGTGAGACTGCCCGTCTCAGGGGCAGAACCATCGATCGTTACTGAACCGGTACCATCGGTGCCAGCAGTAACGGTGATCAGTGTATCGGCAACAACCGGAGCGTTGATGACGATATCGTCATCCGCTTCCAGCGTGACGGTGGTTGGGTCGATGCCAGCGTTGACCACAATCCCATCGGCAGCGTCGAGCAGAATCGTGTCGGAACCGGTTAGCTTGGCGTTGACCGTGATCGCACCTGCCGTGGTCCCAGCGGTAATGGACGTATTTCCAGTCACCGTGACGGCGCCAGCGAGCGTAATGTTATTTGAAGAGCTCAGGATCAAGCCTCCCCCGGCAGTGCTGATCCCACTGACGATCGTTGCCGATGCGTCGCTGATGGTGACAGCACCCGAGCCAGCGAAGTCGATCGAACCCAAGTCGGCTACCGAACTATCCCCGATCGTGATATTGGTCCCCTGGAAGCTGGCGTTACCAGTCACAGAGAGATTTCCACTGTCAGTAATATTACCGGCCGAGTCGACGGGCAGTGTGCCACCGACCGATGAGGTACCGATGTCGGTCCCGGCATCCTCCTCAACGCTGACATTATTACCGGTCAACTGCAGGGTGCCAAAAGTACCTGAGCCATCGTAGAGTGTGATATTGTTGGCGGCAGCGTCGAGCGTTGTGGTGCTGGCCACTGCAATCGTACCATTGTCAGTAATGTTACCGGCGGAGTCGACGGTCAGCGTACCGCCAAGTTATGACGCTCCGATGTCGGTGGCCGCATCCTCCTCAACGGTGGCGTTGTTGCCGGTCAACTGCAGAGTGCCGAATGTACCATCACCGTTGTTCAATGTAATATTGTTGGTGGCAGCATCGAGCGTGGTGGTGCTGGCGACTGAAATCGTACCATCGTCAGTAATATTCCCAGCGGAAATAACGTCCAGCGTGCCGGCAATGGTTGACGCACCGATGTCGGTCAC
>CAZXJC010000816.1:0-5668 GCA_964640885.1 uncultured Pirellulaceae bacterium
CCATCCCGAACGACAGGCGTGGTTTTAATATTTCGCAACAACACCCGGGCCCGCCACAAGCGTTTACCGGTTGCTGGATCGTAGCCAATCAACAACCCCGTCCCGGCCAATACGATCTCATCTCCTGCAGCCGTCGGGCAAATGACTGGATGCGAGTAATTCACCGCCATGTCCGAACGATCATCTTTCCACAGCACCTTGCCGGTTCGCTTGTCGAGTGCATAGAAGGCAGGGAACAGGTCATCGTCTTGGCAGAATAACAGCTTGTCTTTATAGAGCACCGGTGACATGGCCGGACCCCAATTAAAAACAAAGTACGGTTCAGGCAGTTCTAACTTCCAGACATCCTTGCCATTCTTGGCGTCAACAGCCACCATCCCTAAGCTGCTGAAGTAAAAATAAACCCGATCGGCATCTGCCGCAGGCGTCGTCGAGGCGTGGCTGTTGGTTTTATGAACCGTAGCAATACTGCCCGTCTTCCAACTCCGCTTCCACAACTGCTTGCCCGATTTCAAATCAAAACCGGTTAGCGCAACCGTTTGAGCATCTGTCATCTCACAAATAAAAACACGGCCCGCAGCAACCACTGGACAACCGACCCCATCACCAACCTTGGCCGACCAGCGGACATTTTCCTTGCTGGAGAACTTCACCGGCAGCGATTTTGTGGAACTGGATATCCCGGCGCAGTTTGGACCACGAAAATGCGGCCAATCCTCAGCCGTCAGAGAGGATGCGAACATCGCCCAACAGATCACGGCTACCCCCAGTCCACAGCTAACACTGGTCATTTGTTTCTCAAGGCGAGGTTGTCTGTTTGTCTTCATTTGCAATCTCCTTCTAGGCTGGCTACAACTGTCTCCCAACAGGGTCGTCCTGATCGTACCGTCCGGACCTGCCCACTGCAATCATCTCCACCATGATCTGCCTGTTTTTCGGCAAACGGGAATCATGGCTGCCAGGACCGTTTGTGGAACTAATACGACCCAAGTAAACTATTACGCTTATCACTCAAAACCAACCTTTCCCCTTGTTTTCAATGCCCTTCGAGACCACTGCCCATGACCATTGGAACACTCAATTCGTACTGCAAGAACGCTATTTTAGTCGTAATCCTCTCGATAGTTTTCGCCGTTCCGGGAACTGCAGTTGAACCGACTTGGACCCAATTCCGAGGACCCGGTGGTATGGGAGTGGCCACCAGCCCGCAGAGCAATCCACCCGTCCATTGGAGTGAGCAGCAGAACGCGACATGGAAGACACAAATCCCCGGTAGCGGCTGGTCCTCACCGGTTATCTGGAATGATCAAATCTGGCTAACCACCTCGCTCAACGAGGGTCGCGAGGTTTACGCGATCTGTATTGAAACCAGCGGCAAACTGAAACACCAGGTCAAGCTGTTCGATATCGCTAAGCCCGAAGTCAAAAACGCCCTGAACAGCTACGCCTCCCCTTCACCGACCATCGAAGCGGGCCGTGTCTACGTTCATTTTGGCACCTATGGAACCGCCTGCCTGGAGACCCAGTCCGGGAAAGTCCTCTGGAAACGAAATGATCTGAACCTCGATCACCAAGAGGGACCGGGATCCTCCATCATCCTGCATGATGACCTGCTACTGTTTCATTGCGACGGACGTGATGTCCAATTCGTCGTAGCCCTCGATAAGCAAACCGGTAAGACCGTCTGGAAAACGAAACGCTCCATTGATCTCTCTAAGGTGAACGACTACCAGCGAAAAGCATTTTCAACGCCCCTGGTTGTCAACTTCAAAGGACAACCGCAAATGATCAGCCCAGCCGCCCAGGGTTGCTACAGTTATGATCCACGAACGGGTAAGGAACTCTGGAGAGTACGCTACCGCGGTTTCTCCGCCGTACCACGCCCTGTCACCCATAAAAACCTCACTTATGTTGTCACCGACTTCGGCAAGCCCGAACTGTGGGCCATTCGTCTTGATGGCAACGGCGACATTACAGACAGCCATGTCCAATGGAAGTACACCAGCGGTGTTTCCTCGACTCCCTCGGTCGTGCTGGTAGAGAACCTGATCTATTTCGTGACGGACAAGACCGGTGTCGCTTCCTGCGTTGATGCCAAAACAGGCAAACTGGTCTGGAAACAGCGAATTGGAGGCAAGTTTTCCACGTCACCGCTGGCCGTTGACGGTAAAATCTACTTCTTTGATCGGGACGGCAAAACTACCGTAATCGCTCAGGGGCGCAAGTTCCGACAACTGGCCGTCAACACGCTCGACAGTGGCTGCATGGCATCACCGGCCCTGATCGGTGACACGCTCTACCTGCGAACTGCTACGGCTCTCTATCGTTTGGAAAAAAAACCAGCCCGCTAATCGCCAGACGTGATTACTTCTTGGACGATTTCTGCGGTGGCGAGGTGCCAGCCCGCAACGAAAGCAAATAGGCCATCAGATCATAAAATTCCGCTGGTTTCAGATGCCCAGCCAGGCCGGTAGGCATGGCCGATAGCGGTGAGACAATAGCTTCGTCAATCTCCTTCTCGTCGAGCTTAAGCTCTTTACCCTGTTGATCAATCAACAGCCGAGCGGTTCCTTTACCACGAATCAGCAGGCCACTAAGAATCTCGCCCCCCGTAGTAACGATAGTCGTTCTTCGAAAGCTCGGATCGACATTACGATGCGGATCCAGCAAGTCTTCCAACAAACGATCGAAACCACGACGACCAATATCTTTAAGATCTGGCCCGACTCTTGCCCCATCGCTGGTCACTCGATGGCAACCGGCACAGTGCTTCTGAAAGAGCATTTTACCCCGCGTAGCCGAACTGGTCGCTTTCAGAAACCCCTGGCCTCGCTGCCGGATCAAGGGAGCAATCTCTTCATCAGCCCCCAACAGATTCTCAGTCAGTTTCTCGCGCCGCTGCTTCAACCCGCGAACGCCCGTCTTCTGCAAAGCGTCACGAATCGATGCTTGCTCTAGCAACCGCGGCGAAGCCTTTCCCTGCTCGATGGATTTGAGTAGAACCTCGGCTCCTCGAGGCGATTGTGCTAATTGCAAGGCCAGTACGCGTTGCAAATCCTGCGAAGATTCTTCCATCACCTTTACCAGGATCGTTTCCCCTGGCAGCCTGATCGTGGAGAGTTTTTCAGCGGCAGCGATGCGACGGGACAGCGGTTCCCCAGTCGATTGCAGGAGGCGGACCAATTGCTGGCGAGCCTCAACAGGTGGAACAGCCTGGCAGTTCCCTGAGACGCAGAGACAAAGAAGTAAGACCAGCTTGCCAAGATGCATCATCGAAGAACTCCTGCCCCCCGGCGGCCAGCCGCCTAAAAGAGTCGATCAATGGGGCGAATTTCTTCCAAGGTTTGAATGATTTCCCGGGAGAGACTTGGATCCAGCCGGACTTTCCCAATATCAAGCAGAGTATGCATGATTGTCGCCATCAAGTCTTTTGGTCGATAAGGTGTAGTCGCTGCTTTAGCAGCCTGACGATCCGACTGGCCAATCACCTGTCCCATCTCCAGGCCTCCACCAGCCAATAACAGCGAAGTCAGCTCTCCGTAATGATCTCGACCCCCATTCTTATTAATGCGTGGGGTGCGTCCCATTTCGCCAGTCACGGCCAGTAGAATCTTGTCACTCAAACCACGCTCCCGGACATCTTCCAGGAATGCGCTCACCGCATGATCAACCTGGTTGCCCATCGGCCAGACGCCAGTCATCTGCTTGGGACTGTTGTTATTGGCATGATAATCCCAGCCACAATCGGAAACAGTCACGAAACCGCAGCCAGCTTCACACAACCGTCGTGCCAACAACATCTGTTTTCCAAGCAAGTTAGAAACGCGACGCATGTCGTAATAGCGTTGCAGGTCCTTCATATCGAAGACCTTACTAGTGTCGTAACGCTCCAGCGTACGTGGATCTTCCTGCGACAGATCAAACGCTTCCGCGACCCCCCGCATAATCACATCGAAGGCCTGCTGATGGTAGGTATTGGCATCGTCCAAAATCCCTAATCGATCGACTTGTCGCTGTAACGTATCAAGGGTACCCAACAGGCTGCGACGATCTTGCAAACGATCGGGAGTCACTTTTAACTCCATGTCCTGCTGCAACTGTCCCCCACCGGCCGGATTGAACGCGCTATAGGATGCGCCCAACTTGCCCGCTTGTGTCATCGTTGGCAGCGCCTTGGTTTCGAAATTACTACCAAGCTTTAATTCACCCTGAATCGCCTCAGGTAGTATTAGCGTATTGGTCGGCATGCCGGTACGCGGATGATTATTACCTCGCACCTTGGCGTAAAGCGAACTCATGGTCGCTTCCAGTTTATTCCCGGCGCTTAGCACTTTCCCGTAAGTATGACTAGCGTTGCCGGAGCCGTAGGAACGGACAATCGTCAACTGGTCAGCCATGGCGGCCAGCTTGGGAAAGGTCCCTCCAAACGTGATACCAGGTAACTTCGTCGGGACTTCGCCGGTAATACTACGGATCTCGCTGGGAGCCGTCATCTTCGGATCAAAAAACTCGATATGCGGAGGGCCACCGTTGAGGAACAACAGCACCACGGATTTATCACGCACGGCTCCCGGCACGATACTGGCTTGAGCCCGTGTGGCCAGCCATTGCGGTAACGCCAATCCACCCAGTCCCAAACTGCCAATGCGCAGGAACTCGCGACGTCCCAGTCCCTGGCACGTGCGATTCGGCTGTCGGTCCATGATGGTCAGCATACGATGTGGCTCCTTGAACTGCCCCGTATTCTAACATCGGTCATCAATTTCGGCTGCCTCAAAATAAAACCGACCTGCCCGGAATAGCATTACACCTGACCAAGCGATCCTAACCTCTTTTTTACAAATGCCTTATGCCACTTGCCTGGGCTCGTTAAATACCTATTTTCAAGGACCTCACGGCGAAAGCTCTACTTAACCTTGCCGGGCGTTGCGTCGGCCGCCAAGTCTCCCAAGATGTACTGGAATCCCGCCAAGTAATGTTCCAACACATGCGGATTATGGTAAATCTCGTTCCGATGGCCGAGTGAGCAATAGAAAGTCCGCCCCTTACCATAGGAACTAATCCAACTGACCGGATAAAAACCATCCTTGCGTTTTCCTTTACCGAGTTGGTCCCAACTCGGATCCAGGCTCAGCAGCATCTTGCGCTCGGTCGGATTGGCCGTATCATCACGGAACTGATAGATCTCGTCCCGTACGGTAAAACCTTTTCCCTGGAACACCTTGTTGAGCGGATGGCCGGAATCGAGCAGTCGTACGGGTACCTCGGTATGCCAGGGATGTCCGGCAAACGCTCCACCCATCATGGTGTTGTACTCTTTCCAGTTCTTGTAGGTATCAGTTGCTGAGTGAGTACCACCGAGGCCTTTACCGCCACGGACGAAATCGACCAGGCTCTTCTTAAGTCGGTCCTCACGTTCGAGGGCAGCCTTCTTCTGGGCAGCATCGGCTGGCAACTTTCTCGGTCGAAACAGTTCCCCAGTCGTATTGACCATGATGACTGCATCAAACTGCTTTAACGTTGCTGGCTCAAACATAGCTTCATCTTCACTGTGTGTGGCTTCAAAGGCTCCGGTCTGCTTACCGAGCATCGTGAACGATGCCTCGCCGACTGTAATCGTCCCATGTCGTAAACCATTCGTCTTACTAAAGAGCAACACTTTCCTGGC
>CAZXJC010000817.1:0-3838 GCA_964640885.1 uncultured Pirellulaceae bacterium
ACTTTGCTGAGCCTTTTTAACCAAGCTTTCATCATCCATGTCGGTGGTCGAAAGAACGCCTTTGAGTGCCCCAACGGTACGAATTCGACGGACCAGAGCACGGGTATCAATTCCCTCGATCCCAATGATGTTATGCTTGGCTAGGTAGTCGTGCAGCGTGCTCTGCGAGCGAAAGTTACTTGCGATGCGGCTGTTTTCACGGACTACGAAACCGGCTAAATGTGGATGATGGCTTTCCACGTCTTCTTCATTGACGCCGTAATTGCCAATTTCCGGGTAGGTCATGGTGACAATTTGCCCACGGTAGCTGGGATCGGTGAGAATTTCCTGGTAGCCGGTCATCGAGGTGTTGAAGACCACTTCTCCATCGATTTCCCCTTCTGCTCCAAAGGAGGTGCCGGTGTAGACCGTGCCATCTTCGAGGGCCAGTTTGGCAGTTCGTGTCATAAGTTTAAATCAATCCGTTAAAGAAATCGCGGTTTATTGGATTCGCGTAAAGTTGTTTCTCTTATCTCAGTGAGCTACTTAAAGTGTGCCCCACCTTTATCCCGATATCTAAGGGATAGGACTGTGGGTCTTCACAGGTCAGTATTCGTACTTTCAAGTGGATCAGTTCTAAACCGGGGGGGCTTGGTTCGGCGACCAAGGCCCCCCAGCTTTTTTCTTGGCTTTGCTAGGCGATTTTTTGCTTGATCACTGAACTGAGCTTCTCGGATTATAGACATTTAGAGAAAATCTCCAAGCATCTGCCCTGAAGAAGATACCACTTATTGGCGATTTGGGGACCCGAAGCCTCAACTTTGGCCCAGGCAACGGCTGATCTGGCGGACCGCCTGACGCAGCCGGTTCTCGTTTTCAACCAGCGCCAGTCGCAGATACCCTTCGCCTGTGGGTCCAAACCCGGACCCTGGACTGACGGCTACCTCGGCTTCGTCCAGCAGTTTCATGGCAAAGTCCATGGTCGACATCTTGCTAGCCCATGGTTCAGGTACGGGAGCCCAGACAAACATGCCAGCTTTAGGGGGAGTCACATCCCAGCCGTTTCGACAGAGACCTTCCACCAGTACGTCTCGTCGCTGCTGGTACAACTGCGACTGGGCTTCGACGGCAGCTTGCGTATGTCTCAGTGCGACGATCGCTGCCACTTGAATGGCCTGGAACATCCCATAGTCGTAATAACCCTTGATGACTCCCAGGGCTTCGATCATTTGTGCGTTGCCACAGCAGTAACCGACTCGCCAGCCAGCCATGTTGTATCCCTTACTCATGGTGGTGAATTCGACACCCACCTCACTGGCCCCCGGAGCGGCCAGGAAACTAGGTGGCTGATAGCCATCAAAGGCGACATCGGCATAGGCGAAATCACTGATTACCATGAAGCCATACTGTTTTGCCAGTTTGACGACTTCCACGTAGAACTCTGGCTCCACCGTGGCAGTGGACGGATTGTGGGGGAAGTTCAAGATCAACAGTTTGGGACGCGGGTAAAGATGCTGGCAGGTATAGGCAATGTTGGAGAGCAGTTGTTCACTGTTGCCTACTTCCAGCGCGATCACATTACCACTAGCCAGTGCCACCGCGTACATGTGAACCGGGAAATACGGGGCTGGTGTGATGGCTGTGTCGCCCGGACCCATCAGGGCCAGGCACATGTGGCTGAATCCTTCCTTGGAACCGAGGCAGACAGTTACTTCCGATTCCGGATCAAGTCTTACGCCGTAGTTCTTTAAATACTTACTGGCTACTTCGCGTCGCAGGTTCAAAATACCATTGGATTGACTGTAACCATGGCCACGCGGGTCGGTCGCAGCCTCGGACAATTTCTCGATTACTTGTGGCTGCGGTGGGTCAGAAGGGTTGCCCATGCCCAGGTCAATCACGTCATGTCCGGCTCGTCGTTTCTCGTACAACAGGGCATTGATGCGACCGAACATGTAGGGTGGCAGGCGACTGACTCGTGAAGCCACCTGGATTTGGTAATCAGCAGGATCGCGCGCAGCATCCTCTGGCGGCGTAGATTCCGGTGAAGATCCAGCGGATTGAATGTCGGTTTGAGCCATGATAATCGCGACTGCTGCGTTTCTGAGTACCAACAGGGACTTCTTCAACCATACCTTGCGATTGTTCGTTGGGAAACGGTTGTTCCCGGCAAGAGATGTAACTTTTTACCAAGAATGGTGGTCCATGGTCGGAATGTTCGGGACAGGTAAGGCCCGAACATCGACTTAAGCAAGCAAGCGAATGGTTACAGTTACTGGCCTGCTTTGCTAGGGAAGCGGTTGCGAAGCTCGCAAGTAAGCGAACAGATCGCGGACCTGCTGATCTGACAAGGGTTTCAAGATGCTCTCGGGCATGATCGATCGCGGCACGGCTGCCATCTCGTCGATCTGGTCCTTGGCGACAACGATGCGTTGTCCGTCGATCCCGCGGAGTACGACTACCCGGTCATCCTGGTCCTCGATAAAACCGTTAAGGGTTCTGCCATCCTCGGTGAAGATGGCGTAGGTCTCAAATCCTTTACGGATTTCGATGCTGGGATTGACCACGTTGAGCAGCATATTGCCCAGGTCGTCCCGCTTGTAGCTGGTCAGGTCGGGTCCTACCTTGCCACCCTGGCTGAAGAGGACATGGCATTTACCACAGTGCTGCAAGAATAGTTTTTTTCCGTGGGCGGGGTGACCAGAGCCGGTTTGCAAGGTCTGCCGGTAAGTGGCAATTTGCTGTTTCATCTGGGCGGTGGTGGCCCCGGTGACCGGACCCCATTGCTGGTCAATGATCTTCTTGATTTGAGGGTCATTGTGCAGCAGCATTCGGCGAACCAGCGCCACCGGAATCGATTCCTTGGAAATTTTTCCACTGGCGACCTGTTGTAGCCAGGTGCGCGTCCAGGGAAGACGGCTGACCAGCAGCGACTGGGCCACTGGTTTGGCTCGGGAAGAGAACTTGCCGTAACGTCCCAGCACGGTGACGGGGATCTTGGCATCGTCATAAGAGATCAGGCTAATCAGAGCTGCGCTCACCACGGCATCGTTCGAATCATCGCGAACCAGTTTAAGTAGCACGGGCAAAGAGCTTTCTTGCCGCACCTGTCCAAAGATTTCCACCAGTGCCACGCGTTCGGTGGCCGATGTCTTCGGGTCGGCGATCTTCTTCAGTGATTCTGCAATAGCAGCCGGTTGCGACTGGCGCAGCCGTAACTTGAGAGAACCACCACCAGCAGTTGCAATAGCTTCAATCAATTGCGGTGGCAGATCGGCCAGTGACCGTCCCTCGAATGCTTTTTCAAACCCCTTCATTAAGGTGGCTTGCGCATCGCGATTGGGTGCGTGTTGTAGCAGGCTGGCACTGCTGAGAAGATCTTTTTGTCGACCGCTACTGGCCAGTCGGCGCATTAATCGTTCGAGGATATGTTCCTGCACTAACGTTAACTGCCAGAGCGACTGGTCCTGGAAGAGGTCTACCACGGCGGCCGGGTTTGCTTGTACGTGAGATTCGATGGCCCACCAGAGTAGCAGTGGCAGGTGAATGTCCGATGCGTCCTGGCTATGCGTCAACAGTTGGCGGGTGATGGCCAGGGAGGGTTGCAGCGGCAGTCGGCGGGCGGAACAGGCCAATTGACTTCGCACTTCCACGTGCGACTCCTGCCCGGCAAGTTGTGCTAATTGCTTGGCCAGGGTTGCCGAGACCTGGTGGTTGTCACACATCAGGCGGGTTGTCCAACTGCGTACGTAAGGGTCCTGATGCTTGAGAGCGATGGCGGCAAAATCTTCGTCTAAACCACCACTTAAATTTAAAGCCCAGAGAGCATTAAGTGCCAGCAGTCCTGATTCTTCTTGGA
>CAZXJC010000818.1:0-10407 GCA_964640885.1 uncultured Pirellulaceae bacterium
CGATACTTCCTCGCCACATAATTCACAAGGACATCCAGGATCCGCATCTGGGTGTGCCGAAAAGCGATCCGAATCAATGCGCACTTCCACGAATTCACCAACTGCTACATGCTTCTTGAACCACTGGTTGACGATCGCAAATCGATCCCCAAAGCGTCGATTCATTTCGACGCCATTGATTAGCACGTAGCCATTAGGCAACGACGTTTCTCGAAAGTCGGCAGATCCAGTCATGTTTTCCTTGCTCTGCGAGTACAAGACAATTATCGCTGTTGCTGCGATTACTGGCAACAAACGTCTTGTCATACCGAAAAATGGTTAAAAAAAGGACAAATGGAGTTAAATCCAGCCTCTGCTTTCGCTAGTATGGTGTTGACCGACAGGACTGCTAAAAAGATTTCTCAGATTGAGTCAACAATGAAGTCCAGATCTGCTGCCAATCGACCGATCACACGCCGCAAGTTTTCCCAGGCGGCACTGATGGCTGGAGGAGCCGGACTTTCCCTCGGTCAACTGCTGCGATTGCAAGCTGCCAATCCTCAACCACAGAGTGATACGGCAGTCATCCAGATCTGGCTCGGTGGCGGACACAGCCAATTCGAAACCTTTGATCCCAAGCCCCTGGCACCTGCAGAAATTCGCGGCCCTTACGAACCCATTCCCACGCGTTTACCGGGAATTTCGTTTTGTGAAAAACTGCCGCTTACTTCCCAGGTCATTGACCGGGCCGCGATCATCCGCAGCATCACGCACAGTACCAATGGACACTTTGTGGCGGCGCACTGGTGCTCTACAGGATACGAGGGAACTAACAATACATCGTCTCATCCATCCGCTGGATCGGTGACGGCCAAGTTTCGCGGACCCAATCATCCTGGTCTGCCAGCCTATGTACTGCTCTCAGAAGAATTCGTTCGCAACCCAAGTATCGCTTCGGTAATGGGCCCCGGTCACCTGGGGACTAGCCAAGCCCCCTTCCTGATCGAACAGGATCCATACCGAGACGAGTTTCTCACCACGAAAGTGAACGACGCGACCGCTAACCTGAAGCTGGCCGACGATGTCACACTGGATCGAATCGCGGATCGCAGTAGCCTCTTAAAAGACCTGGATCAGATCACCCGCAGTATCGATAACAGCGGTCGCCTGCGTGGCATTGACCGGTTCAACGAGGTAGCACTGGAAATGGTTACCAGTGGAAAAGCGCGGCAAGCCTTTGATTTGAGCCGTGAACCGGCATCGATTCACAAGCTCTACGGAAAACATCGCTGGGGCCAAAGCGCACTGTTGGCCAGGCGACTGGTCGAAGCAGGAGTCACCTTTGTAACGATTAACACCGCTCCCGATTCTCTTTGCTGGGACTGGCATCTCAACATTATCAATGACAAACGACCTGCTGACGGATCAAATGGTCCCAGTCGCGGAATGGAAATTTCGGGTCCCCCACTGGACCAGATGATTTCGGCGCTGGTAACCGATCTCTACCAGCGAGGCCTCGACAAGAAAGTCCTGCTACTGGTCTGGGGCGAATTTGGACGAACCCCACGAATCAACAAAACCGGGGGTCGCGACCATTGGGGTTCCCTGATGAGTATCCTGCTCGCCGGCGGTGGCTTGCAAGTTGGCCAAGTTATCGGTGCTTCTACCAAGAACTGCGAAGTCCCCACTGACCGCCCAATCGGTCCTAACGATGTGCTGGCCACGGTTTACCGGCACCTGGGAATTGACCCGCGACAGCATACGGTGACTCCCGAGGGCCGACCGATTCCACTGTTACCAGATGGTAAACCGATCCCCGAGTAAATCTCACCAGTCGCGACTGCGTGGAACCAAGCGAAGCTCAAATGAGTTCCGGCAAGGGACGATGGTTGTCTAAGACATGTAGCGGACGTCCTGCCAGGTCCTTGAACAACACGTTCTGCAAATCTAATCCCAGTTGGTGATAGAGGGTGGCGAACACCTCGCGGAAGTGAACCGGTCGCTTCTGGGCATATTCTCCAAACCGATTGGTCGCACCAATCACCTGCCCGGTTTTCATACCGCCACCGGCCAGCAAGGCACCGGCAACTTTCGACCAGTGATCACGCCCGGCATTCGCATTGATCTTAGGAGTCCGGCCAAATTCCCCCCAAACAACAATCGATACATCGTCCAGCATGCCGCGCTCGTCCAGGTCTTGAATCAGTGTCGACAAACCCAGGTCCAGCAGCGGCAGCGTGCCACGGGCCTCGGCAAAATTATCCTTGTGCCAGTCCCAGTTGTAGTCACCTTTGAGCATTCGTCCGAAAGGATAACGGCTAAAAGCCAGTGATACACAGCGTGCCCCAGCCTCAATCACTCGACGGGCCAGCAAAAACTGGTCCAAGTGTTTCCCGCCACCTCGTACCGGAGTCTCTGACGTCTGCACACCATAGCGTGCACGCACTTCCGGATCTTCTTTAGAGAGGTCCAAGGCTTGAGCCAAGCGACCAGAGCTTAACACCTGGAATGCCTGTTCACTAAAAGCATCCATCTGCTGCATTACACCGCGACTATCCAGGGTGTGTCGAAAACGATCGAACTCTCGCAACAAGGCCTTGCGATCATCGAGTCGATCGAGGGAAGCCTGTTCCATGCGAAAGTTTTTGCGATCAACAGCAGCCACTTCCATGGCGGAATGAGCCGGGCCCAAAAAACCTGCCTGTCCCAACCCGGCACTTTTCACAAATCGAGCATCATAATAATCAGGGGAAAGGTCCACGTTTGGCGGCACCCCAGGGACGGCACTCCCTTGCAACCGCGAAACAACGGCTCCCATCGAGGGCCAGCCGCCCGGCGGGTAACCGGGAATTTCCTTCGACCCTGTCTGCTCCGGGTGCGATTCCCAACCAGTCACGCACCAATGCACGTTATGGTCATCAGGAGCCCCAACCAGCGAACGAATCGGCACAATTTTATCCGCCATCTTGGCCAACCGCGGCATCAACTCGCAAATCTCAATGCCCGGAACATTGGTGGAAATGGGTTCGAACTCGCCACGAATATCGCTGGGCGCATCCGGTTTCAAATCAAACATATCCAAGTGGGAAGGACCGCCTGGCAAGAGGACCATGATCACACTCTTCTGGGATTTACCAACGCCCGCTGCCTTTTCGGCCTGCAGGAGTTGAGGCAATGTCAGGCCACCGAATCCCAAACCACCGATCTGCATAAATGCACGGCGGGAGATGCCATCACAACAGCGTCCCGTTTTTCCAGGAATCGTAAACATGCAGTCTGCCCGTTGCGAGATATTCGAACTTTGCGGCGACAGCCAGACCCATCGGCACCTGGCTTGACATCTACTCCTAATGTAACTGAAACTGAATTACCAGTTCAACTTCTTTCTTTGACGATTCGCCGTAAATTAACCTTTTACTTATGCTGTCTGTTACGTCATTTTCTTTAACCCACGGCGAAATCACCTCATGGATGAAGCAACGAACCTGCAGATCCAGTCCAAACGGGCAATCTGTGCTGCCAATGACCTGGATGGGCCGGCTAGCATCCAGATTAGTGCTGGCATCATTAGCGATGTTACACCAGGTTTGCGGGAACCAGATACGCCCTCTTTAAAATTTCTGGACGCCCTGCTGCTGCCTGGCCTGGTTGACCTGCACGCCCATCCAGCCTGCCAGGGGTCGGTCTGGGGCGTCGCACCAGACGAGTTGATGCTGCCGTTTGGAGTAACGACCGTGATGTCCCAGGGAGATGCCGGGGCCGACAACTGGCATGAGTACCGGCGTCATACGATCACTGCTTCACAAACTCGCGTTCGGCTGGCCATGAATCTCTCGGCCATCGGCGAGTCGACCAAGGCTGGTTGCTTTGAATGCCTGGATGATGTGGATGTTGGCCGTTGTATTGCTGTGGTTGCCGAAGGACACGATCACGTGCCTGCGATTTCCGTTAATACCAGTCGCGCCTGCTGTGGTAATACTGACCCCCGTGAAGTGCTGCGGCGTGGTCTGCAGGTGGCCGAGGAAACCGGGCTCCCGCTGCTCTACGGAATGCGACCACCAGAAGAATGGTCGTTCGAGGAGCAGATGGCCTTATTGCGATCCGGAGACGTAGTGACCTATTGTTTTCGCAGCCAACCTCACAACATCGTGGCCACCGGAGAGGTCCATCCAGCCATTCGCGAAGCTCGGCAACGAGGGATCCTGTTTGACGTTGGCCATGGAGGTGCGGCCTTTGACTTCAATGTAGCGAGCATCGCCATTGCCGAGGGGTTTTTACCCGACACGATTTCGACTGATCTGCACGTCCGTCACCTGGGCAACGCCCCCCCACACACCTTGCCACGAACGATGTCCAAACTGCGCGCTGCCGGTATGGAACCAGCTGACATCTTTACCGCTGTAACCTCACGACCGGCAGCAATCATCCAGGGTGCGGAAGTCCTGGGAGTACTGCAAGCAGGTGCCAGTGCCGACCTGGTCGCCCTGCAAACCACTGACATGCCGGTCACGTTTGAGGATGTTGCTGGTAATCAACGAGAAGGAATCGAGTGGTTACCCGTCTGCACCATCCGCCAGGGAAAAGTCGTGTACTTGTCGGACGCAGCCAGCGTGGAAAAACAGCCGGCAGGCTAACTGCCAGGTTGTTCGTGGCGTAAGCGAGCCCGTTCTTTCCAGATTGGAATGCTTGACCAGAAGTAAAGCATCGCCACGCTGCCAACAAAAATGCCTAGCACAACAAACATCTGGTGGTAACTGCGATGCGCAATGATTCCCAATATGGGAGCTCCGCAAATCATTCCGGTCTCCAGGGTCATCAAGGAAAAGGTCGAACCAGTCCCGCGTACTTCATAGGGAAATCGTTCCAGCGTCAAAGCCGTCATGGTATGGAACATGAGGGCATGCCCGGTACCACAGATAAATGCCGGAACGATTATCATCCAAACATGATCTCGATCGACCAGCAGGTAAGAAAACATCCCAATTGTCATAAAGAGCATACCGACCAGCAGTATCTTGCGGCGTCCCACCTGGTCAGGCCACTTACGCAAGCCTACACGTACCGTCAAACCCCATCCTGCATAGCACCAGAAATAAAGGCCTATCACGGGAACCCCCGAAATCACCAATTGCTCCACGTCAATAAAAGTAGCCAAGAATCCGAATGGGACCGTCATACATAATCCAAAAGCCAGGTCGACCAGCAAGATCATTCCGGGCCAGTGGCGTTCAATCGTCTTCAGGAAGTCTTTCAAACTCACCGCAGCAGGTGTTTCTGATAATCGTGTCGGTGGTAACAGGGTTAATAGGCAACCGGGTAAAATCATGAACAAACCTGCCGCAACAAAAAGGCCGAAAAAATCGCCCTCGGCCGGGTTCGGACTACCAATCAACATATCGCCCAAAGCGGGGCCCACCAGCATGCCAATAAAACCTCCCGCACCGACAATTCCAATCGCCTCGGTGCGCCGCGCTTTTGGAGAGATCTGCGTGACATAGGTCAGACTGCTGGCAAAGACAATAGCACTCCCAAAACCAAAAACAGAACGAACCACGTAAACTGGAAACGTTAACTCATGCAACAAGAGATTGCTTAAGGCGCCTGCTGCAAAAACCAAATAGCCGATGCCCCACATCGTCCGAGCCCCAATGCGATTAATCCACTGGGCCATCCAGGGACGTACGATCAAGCCGACAAGCGCACCAAAACCCATCACATACCCAACATCGTGTTCCGTACCCCCGAGTGCCTTGACCCACCGAGTGTGATGAGTCATCAGGGTATTGCCCATCACGAAAACTGACTGGCTCACCAACACAAGGATAAAAGCAGGGGTATAAAGCTGCTGCGAAGAAGAATCGGGAGATGGATCCATGAAGGGGAGACTTTGGTAGAGGCAGGCGGCGAGCTGGAAACAGGGAAGCAAACAAAGTCGTTTGGCAGGTACAGAAGTCTACCAGCCTAACGAGAAGCCTCGCCTGGATCAACTCAATCTTTCAGTAACCTCGCCAGTCGCTGACTACTTGCTCGCTTTCAAACGCAACACGGTGCCATCTTCCGTGGCAATGTAGATGTAGCCGTCGGCAATCGCCATCCCATCCCAAACCGGCAACGAAGGCAAGGAAAACTCACTTTGAGTTTGACCGTCCTGGGCCGAAACAGCACGAATCAGCGCTCCTTCGCTTCCATTAAGGACCTTGTCTTGCTGGGCCAGCACGGCTTGCACCTTGGGATCGCGTTTGACCAGTTTCTCAAAGGTGTCTTCTTCATCGATCAAATCGGGCGGCCCGGCGACGAACAATGTCTTGTCAGCCAGTACCATAGCCCGCACGAAGACCGGAACCTCCTCAGTCCAGTGATGCTTGACGAACGATCCACTTTGGGCATTCGCCTTGCCGGTGAACCGCATCCCACCCTGCAGCTTGCCTGCATCCGGTTTCGCATTGACCAGCGTCCCATGGTTCTTGTTGCCCGAACTGTCTTGGGCTTTACCATCATTAAACGAGTACGCCAGTACCAGTTTGGCAGTGCTGGCTGCCGAATTACCCGGCTCTCGAAAATGGCTGCGAACTTCTGCATCTGTCAGCACACCATGGTAGAGACGCACTTCATCAATCACCCCAGTGAACGTGAAGGGTGCCTGGTAAGCACCGACGCTCCCACCTGCATCTCCGGCAATTTCCAGCCCTTGCACCGGATCCTTGTCAATCAGCCCACCGGCTTTTCCAGTCGCGACGAGTTTCCCATTAACATAGAGTCGCATTTGTTTTTCTGGTGTCAGCACCCCGACCAGGTGAGACCACTGCTTAACAACACGTTTCAATCCAGTGATGGAGTGCAACTTGCTGTCAAAGCGGACTGAGAACCGTGGCTTGCCCTTTTCAATGGAAAGTGCGTAGCCGATTGCCGGTCCACCATGAGCCAATACCACGCCACCGTTCTTCTCCGGTTTTGCCCAAGCTTCAGCCGTGATTGCCTGTCCGGCGGGATTCAAGCTCTTCGACTTCGCAACTTGGACCATCGAACCGCCACCAGCAGCTGCACCTTTCTTAACCTCGGGTGCTTCTTTCGACGTAGAAAAAAGCTGATGTTCAAGCGTCGTCGTCCAACGCAGATACTGTGGCTTACGGCCAAAACCATAAACGTTTGCATCATCACAGACGATGATGCGACCTGAGGGGGCATATTTTCCAGCCTGGTAATACCCGTTATGACCGCCAGCAAAACTGCGTCCGTAAACCCAGTAGGCTCGGTGAAACCAGCTGCCATCCAGGTAACCGGTCGGGGAAAACAAGTGGACCCCTTCGCCCGTCTGGGTCCCGCCCTGTTCGGCAGCCGTTCCAGAATGGGGTCCGAGTTCTTCTCGCTTGCCATCAAAATCAAATCGTTGGGACCGCATGTAAACATAGCTGCCATCGCTGGCCAGGATATCTGGCAAGCCAACTGGCATGTTGAGGACCTGGATCCGTGACTGCAGGCTCTTGCCTGTCTCGGGATCCTTTTCATTCATATCAATTTCCGAGATCTTCTGTCCGGTCTTGACGTCCAGCTTGTACCACTTCAATCCACCATCCAAAAAGGCGGAACGCCCGGCAACAAAATAAG
This sequence comes from uncultured Pirellulaceae bacterium, assembly GCA_964640885.1. Classification (GTDB taxonomy): domain Bacteria; phylum Planctomycetota; class Planctomycetia; order Pirellulales; family Pirellulaceae; genus JAZADA01. Next base: position 7,585 of record CAZXJC010000818.1, read on the forward strand.
CCTTGCCATCATAGATGAGGATATTTCCATGGACGGGCCAGACTGATTCGAGTTGCTCGAATGCCATTAGACGTCGATCCTGGGGGGCCGCCTGAAATCGCCAGATGAGAGCTCCGTCGCTGGCTCGCAAGCAATAGACACAACCGTCTGCCGAACCAAACAAGACGCGACCATCATGGAATGTGGGCGGCGAATCAACGCGTCCACCGGTAACATAACTCCAGGCAGGCTTACCAGTGGCAGCATCCAGGGCATGCATCGTATGGGCATCGATCTGGGCCACGAAAACTTTACCACCGGCAATCACGACACTGCTTAATCGACCACCCAGCTTCGAGGTCCAGTCGTTTGCCAGTTCCGTGGCCATCGTCTGACGCGTAAAACCACTTCGTTCCGTGTCACCCCGAAAGGTAGGCCAGTCTTTCTCGCCAGCCGGCTGGGTAATCGCTTCTCCATAGGCCGGACCACGCAGCAGCCGTTTTGCCTCTGGTGTTCTTTCGGTGATCTGACGACTCGGCGCTGCGGGTGCCAGGGCATTCATCCCGTACAGCTTGGCTTCCGGGTAACAGGCACAATCGTGCGGTGGTGCATAGACCATCCCGTTGCAGGGCATGATTCCATACAGACAGCCGACTCGCACCCAGTGGTGAATGTCCCAGTCATTATTCTCATGGTCGTCAAATTCAATTCCAGTCCGGGAAGTCATCAGGAACTTATCAGTCGCCTTGGCGATGTAGCAACGATGATGAAACCAGTAAGTGCTCACATTAGGCGAAAACTCGCGCTTTACTTCTCCAGTCCAGGGATCACGCCCAGTAAAGGTCCCCGATTGGCGGCCCTGGGTTGTAGGAGCTGACCAGACGAGGCCACCTGCTACCAGTAAATCTTCGGGGGACTGGTAACCGGATTGGGCGTGAGGAGCAGTCCAAAGCTGCTTACCTGTCTTGAGATCAAAGACCTGCATCTTGCGATCCCCACCGGCGTACAGGACAACATCTTTGTAAAGGACCAGCTTAGGTCCAAAATTCATCGTCACGTTTGCACGTCGCGGTGCTGGTGGCGAAGACCAGGCTGGTTTACCGGTCACTCGATCCAGGCAAACAACCTTATCCCCGTCGTGAAACAAGACTCGATCCTGCTGTGCACTCAATGTTAACGGAGCAACAGGCGTTTTATGGCGCCAGAGAATGCGACCGCTGGCCGCGTCCACTGCCATTACCGTCCGTGGTTTACCATTCCAATGGAACTCGGTTGCCACGCGCCGTTGATCACCCAGGTTCAATCCCGGAGCATAGCGAGCAACCTCGGTTTCACCATCGTTGACCAGCAGGTAATGCGTTCCGTTTTGCGTAATAACCTCTTCGGTTGTCTTAGTTCCTTCATAGGTCTGCAAAACCTTACCCGTGACCGCATCCAACTCGGTCAGGGGAGCATGCAGGCCCAGCGTCACGTAAACTCGATCGGTCGTCACGACCAGGCGACGGGTTAATTGCGTGGGGCCGCTTTTAAGTGGCCACAAGTGATTCTGCCAGTCGGTGATTGGATGTTTCCAAAGAATAACGCCGTTGAACGCATCACGACAAATCAGAGTCCATCTTGGTGGTAATTGAATCGAGATACGAGAACCTTCATCCATGATGTAGAAAATCTTGCCACCGGATGCAACTAGGGCACTCATGCTGGCCATGCGATCGTGGTGTCGCGACCAGCGGGGACTGCCAACCCACTGCAAGTGGCGAGGAGGACCGACAACTGAATCATGAGCTACCGCATTACCACTGGAGTCATAAAGATAATGAGTCCACTCATCCAATTCCTTGCTGCGCGGCTTAACCTTCTTGACCCACTGACCACCTTCTTGCACATAAGCCACGCCCAGCGGAACCAGCACACGCATTACTTCGGCGGCTGTAATCCCCTGGCTATCTTCGACAATCACCAGGTTGACCAGGTTGTCCGTATAAGGAAGTTCTTTGCCACGGAGTTGATCGACAGCAACTTCACCGTACGATCCCTGGGAACGTATGCGTTGCCGAGCGAGCGCGACATTAGCCATGTCACGATCCAGACCGTGGACCTGGTAGCGAGAATTGGTTCGTAAAGCGGCGGTTAGTTCACCTTGTCCACAACCCAAGTGGACAATCAAACCCCCAGTAATACCGGTCGCCTGGAAAATTGCAGCAGCATCTTCGGCCGGACTGGCCGCTTTAACCGTGGCAACTGTTAAACTGTCAATCAGGGGGAGAGCAGATACACTTAGCAAAAGAAGCACTATGAACTTACTCGTGATCCACCGCGTTAAAGTCCGCATCAAACTACTCCTGAATATTGAAAGAAACTCTGTATTTCATTGGATAAGATGAGGATCCTGATTTCAACAAGTCCAGCTCCTTCATTATCCCATCCTCGATACGGGTCGCAAGGACTTGCCGAGAGAACTTATTGCCAACCACGACGCTGCCGGGGTTAGAACAACTCGAATACTTGGGGAAACGGCAGCGCCGGCCTATCATAAGAGCGAGCAAAACAAATCCTGCAGCAAACTTCGTGTACATCTCAAACCATGGCTGAACTAAAACTAGACCCTCACGAGCTAGCCATTCTACTGATCGACGTGCAACCTTTTTTCATCAGCCAAATGGTCGGATCCGAGGAACCGGTATTAATTCGATTAGAACAGCTGTTGATCATGAGCAACTGGTTTCAATTACCAGTATTGGCCACCTGCGAAGAACCCGTAGATCGTAAAGGTGAACTGCCCGAGCGGTTGCAAGCCAAGTTTCCCAACCACGGTCAGTTGCAACGAAAACAGACCTATGATCT
>CAZXJC010000819.1:0-2679 GCA_964640885.1 uncultured Pirellulaceae bacterium
ACTACTCCCTGATTCTCTGGGGCTCAGGAATCAAGCATGGCGATTATCATTCGCTGACAGAGCTTCCGCTCGTACTGGCTGGTGGTTGCGGTTGACATGTGAGCCTGGGCCGACACGTTCGTTATCCTAAAGCCCAGCCTTATGCCAACCTGTTGTTGACGCTCATGACAATCATGGGGACGCCACCGGAGAGCATTGGTGATGCCACGGGAACATTGCCTGGTATTGGCGAAAAAGCAAATTTCCCGCTTGTGAATCCGGACGATGGGAGTTGGAAGCTTGTCACGACAGCCGACAACACGCTAACAGCGAAGGGGTTGTTACGAATCAGCATCGAAGGCGAACTGGAGTATTACCAGTTGCGACTTTCGGACAAGAGCGACCTTGAAATCCGAATCCCCTACATGAACAACCACAAGTTGCGATTTGATCGATGTGTTGGCAAGGTGGTGACTGTAACTGGAAAATACAAAACGGTTGCGGGAAAGAAAACGCTTGTCTCGCTGACCAAGGTTACGTTGGAATAACCGTGATGAAGAGACTGCGTTTCAAGGCTTCTGTTGTCGTCGCAATGCTGCTGGTTTTTGCCATCGAATCTTTGCCTTGCCTGAGTTCAGCCAGTCAATTGACAGATGCGACCAGGGTGCTCTCTGGCCGCTGCATGTCTTGCCATGACACGGAGACTCGAGAAGGCGGAATTGATCTCACGCCGCTGCTGCAGAAAAGCAACGTGCCAGAGGAAAAGAACACCAGGCTCTGGATCCGGGTTGAACGGATGGTCTCCCGCGGCGAAATGCCGCCCAAAGACGAGCAGCCACTTGCGCCCAAGGAAAAGGAAGCCATTCAACAATGGTTTCATGAGTCGTTTGTTTTGCGACAGGGAAAACCGCATATCGGGCCAACGCCGTTACGACGTTTAACGCGTTATGAACTGGAAAATACGCTGGAGGATGTTTTATCGATCAAGCTCAGAACTCCGTACCGCGATACGATCATCGGCCGCATTGATCTCTCCAGGATCGAGACCACGGTACCTTCCGATATTCCCGGCCCATCCGGCTTTGATAACGATGCGCGGCGCATGGAATCACTCAAGCCGCCGCTCAAGGAGATTGCCAATGCTGTGCATTTTGCATTGGAGAAATTCAGCAGCGATGCGATTGCTCTGAAAACGGTATTGGGTCGAGCGGAGATACCGAAAAATGCCACCCCTACGGAAGCCAGGCAATTGATTGCCCGGTTCCAGTTGCGAGCCTACCGGGGCAATCAGCAAAGGGTGCAAGATTCCGCGAACACCTTTTATGATTTGTACGACAAGCATCATCGTGTTTCAAAAGACAGTCGTGAAAGCCTGCAGCATGTATTTGAAATGATCCTGGTCTCACCAGGATTCCTGTATCGGCTGGAAGAAAGCAAGAACCTGGATATGCCTTATCCGGTGACAGGCTTTGAACTGGCAACGCGGCTGTCGTATTTCTTATGGTCAACGGGCCCGGATGCAGAATTGCTGCGTCTTGCCCAGGACGGCAGTCTGCTTCAAGACGATGTCCTGAAATCCCAGGTTGCCCGGATGCTCAATTCCCCGCAGCGGATTGCCCTTTCCGAACGGTTTGCCGGTCAATGGCTCGGGTTCGACGATCTTTTGTCGAACCGCGAGTACTTCCTGGACGAACGATGGAACCGGGAAACTTACGATGAGGCACTTTTCTTCTTTGACGAACTGATTAAATCGGACAGGAGCTTCTTGGAGTTGGTCCTGAGTGATTGGATCTACAAGCGATCCTCGATGCTCAAGTCAGACCGACATGGTTACACCGTCATCGATCCCGCGACCGTGAAGAATGTGTACGCTGATATTCTTTCCAGCCGGCAAAGCAAGAGCAAGAATCGTCGCGTCAGTTATGATCCGCCGGTACTCGTTAAAACGAAAAATGACCAGGAAGGTGGCATCATTACCAGTGCTGCAATCATGCGTCTGACCGCTTCGAAAACGCGCACCAGTCCGATTCGTCGGGGTGTCTGGGTCTTGAACACTGTCATTGGAAAAACCTTGGAGCCCCCGCCTAACATCCCTTCGCTGGAAGAGGCCCGCATGGCACTGAAGGTCAAAAGGAACCCCTCTGTCGCTGAACTGCTCTAGCAACACGTTTCCCGACCCGAATGCGTTTCTTGCCACAAGGCGATTGATCCATTGGGGCTCGGGCTGGAAAACTTTGCACCAAACGGCCGCTGGCGAACTAAGTATCCCGACAAGGCTCCCGTGGTATCAGCAGGCGTGATGCCCAATGGAAAGAGGTTTAGCACACCGCGGGAAATGAAGGTCTTATTGCTGGAAGTATACAAAGAGGAGATCGCTGACAACTTCGTAAAGAAGATGTTTGCCTATGCCCTGGGACGAAACTTGGAACCGTTTGATCGAGTGTCACTGGAACCGATCCTCCGCACGGTTAAAGATGACGGCTACAAGATCGACACGGTGATTGAGCAGATTGTCCTGTCAAAACAATTCAGATGTAGACAGGACCGCTGAGGCGATTCAACCTTTTGTCGATAACTAGCAGTGCCTGGTCAAAACCCTTGCACACGCCGGCTCAGGGGGCGAAGATGGGGACTGTCTCAAACGCTCTCCTTCTCTGTTAGCCTATAGGTAAGTCAATCGCAACACATAGGATAACTCCA
>CAZXJC010000820.1:0-19764 GCA_964640885.1 uncultured Pirellulaceae bacterium
TCTAGCCTAAACTAGTGCCACGGTCTGATGATGAGCTGGCAATCAGCGGCAGAATTGGATCCGTACGGGCCCGTAGCTCAGCGGTTAGAGCAGGGGACTCATAATCCCTTGGTCGGAGGTTCGAATCCTTCCGGGCCTACTTTTGTTTCTCTTGGTAGCAAGTCGCAGCGTGCCGCCTAAGTTCGCAACGCACCAGCGACTTTTTTTGCGCTACCCGATTGCTGTCGGAAAGTTAGACACAGTCTTCCAAAAGGCTTGCAGACAGCACTTAAAACGTTGAAACTAATCTTTCGAAGCTGGAACTCACTGAGGGTAATCTGCCATGAGCAACTTCTTTAAACGCCTAAAAATGCGAGCTACCCAGCCTGTCATTTTGCGTCTCGTGCTGACCGGTTTATTCTGTGTTGGGGCACAGGTACCCGCAACTGCAGGATCGATCGAGCTGAAGACAGCTAACTACAACCCTTCCTGCGGAATTGCGATCTCGCAGCAGGACAAGCAGATCGTGGTTTCCTGGCAAATGGCGGCAGACCGTCACGGACGCCTGGTCTTTGATTTGACCGACGATCAGCCACTGGTTCAGTCAGCCGCAGTATCAACGGACCCTGCCAAACCGTTTCGTGTTCTCGCGAAATCCCTGGATCCAGTTGTCATGTTGCGGGTGGGAAAGCGAGATCTCGACAAGCGAGATGGTTGGACTATTTTCTTTGACCGGATGCAGCGTAAACCGCACGAATTATTCGTCGGCACGTTGAAACGTAAACAAGCGATTGCCAGCAGCACGGCGCGCCGCGCCACGCTCAGAATTGGCGATTTTACCGCTGGCCCATTTCGCGGGCATCTGCGTTGGACCTTTTACGCAGACAACCCCTTTGTCCTCCAGGAAGCCGTCTTGCAGACCGACCAGGATGGCGTCGCCTACCTATACGACATGGGCCTTGTTTTCCGAAACAGCCTGCCGTCACAAATGACCTGGCGCGATTCGAAGGGAACTTTGCAATCGGAAAGCCCGAACGCACAGCAGCAAGCCAAGCCACTCGCCGTTCGCGGCCGCGCCGCCAGTGCACGCTTTGCAAATGGCTCCATTGCCCTGTTTCCACCACCTCATCGGTATTTCTACCCACTCGATTTCTCTGATAATCTCAAGAACATCTGGATCGGTACGAAGGTCAACCAACAGGCATTGCCATTTGGATTCGGCATCCGCCACGATCCCCAAGGAGACAATCGTTATGTTCCCTGGTTCAATGCGCCCCCCGACACAGAGCAGCAACTGGGTATGTTCTGGTTGCTGTCGGCGGACGAAGCCGCTCAATCCCTGCAGCAGGTTGCCCGCTTAACCCGCGAAGACCACTTCGCCTCTCTGCCGGGGCATGTTGTTTTTTCAAGTCATTACCATGTCGAACACACGCGTGACCTGCTCGCTTCCCAACCAGACGGAAAGCAGGCGGATAGCAACAAGTCTCGGTCCCTCGGCCGCTTGCCCTCGGGCGGTAGCTACCACATCCCCAAACGACTCCAGAAGCCCGGCTTCGTACGGGCGTTTCGACAAAAGGGAATTGACATTGTTCACTTGGCCGAGTTTCATTCCGGAAAAACACCACGCATGGCAATGGCAAAGCGGATGGAACGCCTCGAGTTGTTACATGCCGAATGTGCTCGCCTCAGCGACAAGAACTTTCTTTTGCTGCCAGGCGAAGAACCGAATGTCCATTTTGGAGGACACTGGCTCAGTTTCTTTCCACAACCTGTTTATTGGGTCCTTAATCGACCCGATGGCGTGCCATTTGTCCAAGACCATCCAAAACTAGGAAAAATCTATCACGTGGGTGGGAAAGCAGACGTCTTGCGACTACTGAAAGCCGAAAACGGACTTGCCTGGACCGCGCACGCACGAATCAAGAGTTCCACCGGCTTTCCAGATCGTTATCGAGACCAGTTGTTTTACGAATCAGATCGTTTCCTCGGTGCTGCCTGGAAAGCAATGCCAGCTGATCTCTCTCAGCCCCGGCTTGGGTCCCGTATTCTCGACCTGCTGGACGACATGTCTAACTGGGGGTCCCCTAAATACGTACTTGGTGAAGTTGACGTCTTTAAGGTCGAGCCGGACCACGAATTATATGCCCATATGAATGTCAACTACTTAAGACTGGATAAAATTCCTGACTTCAAAGATGGTTGGCAACCGTTGCTCGACACGCTTAGCAGCGGCCAGTTTTTTGTCACCACCGGGGAAGTGTTAATCCCCGAGTTCACGGTCAATGGTGCCAAGTCCGGAGAACTGGCACGGCTAACGGAAAACCAGACAGGAAAGGTTCAGATCCAACTAAAATGGACTTTTCCGCTGGCTTACGCAGAGATCATTACGGGCGATGGAAAGAGCATTAAACGGCAACGCCTGGACTTAACCAACACGAACTCTTTCGGAGAAAAAAACCTCGCGGTCGACGTCAACCTCGCCGGACAACGTTGGATCCGTTTAGAAGCCTGGGATATTGCCACCAACGGTGCTTTTACACAACCCGTCTGGCTGCAACCGGCCGGAAGTCGATGAGCGACGTGTTCATGCGCGATTAACAGCATGATCTACTGCCCAAAGACTTGCACGTGGACCAGACAGGGACGATCATGAATGCGTCCAACCAAACTTTCAACCTGGAGTAAATTCGTGAAGAAAATACTGCTCGCAGCGATGATCTTATTACTTGGCACCCCCTGGCTGACGGCCAAGGAAAGCCGTGGTCGGATGAAGCAACAGGTCGCCGGGCACCAGCTTCATTACCTGCTGCAGACACCGAGCGGCGACGCTCCAAAGGATGGTTGGCCACTGCTCTTGTTCCTGCATGGCTATGGCGAATGCGGAGACGATCTTGAAAAGGTCAAAGTTCATGGTCCTCCAAAATTGATCAGCAAGTTCGCTGCGTTGTCAGGTTGTGTCATTGTCTCTCCCCAGTGCCCCCGCAACAGTTGGTGGCGCGTCGACGCCTTGAAGACTCTGGTCGACCAGGTCATCCAGGAAAGGGGAGACATCGACCAACGACGCCTCTACGTGACCGGGCTGAGCATGGGTGGTTATGGCATCTGGAGCTTCATCTCACAGCATCCGGATTACTTTGCTGCAGCTATCCCGATATGCGGAGGCGGAGACCCCTTCCGCCTGCCCGGCAACCGACCACCGGTCAAAATCGGTATCAAGAACGAATTCGACCCCATGGGACTGAAACTCGCCGCCAACCTACCCATCTGGACCTTCCATGGAACCAAGGACCGTTCTGTTCCGATTATGGAAACCGAAAAGCTGGTCAAAATCCTGCAGGAGAGTGGCAGCCAGCAGGTCAAATTCACAACCTACAAAGAGGCCGGGCATGTCGCAGCTTGGCGTAACGCCTACCAGGATCCAGATACCTGGAAGTGGCTTTTTGCGCAAAGGTCAGCCAAGTCCGTAACCAGCAGAAACAGTTCTGCTCTGCCCGACACGTTGAAACCCCATTTCTCACCACCGCCAGCCTGGAAGGGAAAGCTGGGAAAATACCGTTCGCCGCTCAAGTTCTCCGATGGGACGCAGGTCAAAACAGCGGCTGACTGGAAGCGTCGGCGTGCCGAAATCCTCTCCCAATGGCAGACGATGCTCGGGAAATGGCCGCCCCTGGATACCAATCCGAAAGTGGAAATCCTGGAATCCAAGCGTCGTGAAAATTTCATGCAACATCGCATCCGCTTCGCCTGGACACCCCACAAGAAAACCAACGGCTACCTGCTGATTCCTGTCAGCAAGGGGCCACACCCGGCAGTCGTAACGGTCTTTTACGAACCGGAAACAGCGATCGGCGAAGGTTCACCCAATCGCGACTTTGCCGTGCAATTGGCCCGCCGTGGTTTCGTGGCTCTCTCCCTGGGGACTACGGAGGCCAGCCAGGCCAAGACCTTTTCTCTCTACTATCCAAGTATCGAGAATGCTCAGGTACAACCACTATCAATGCTGGGCTACGCCGCCTGCACCGGCTGGTACGTACTGGCGAATCGACCCGAGGTGGATGCCAAGCGTATCGGCATCGTGGGCCATTCCTTCGGGGGCAAATGGTCCATGTTTGCCTCCTGCCTGTTCGATAAGTTCGCCTGTTCAGCCTGGTCAGACCCTGGAATTGTTTTTGATGATACGCGCTCCAGTATTAATTACTGGGAACCCTGGTACCTGGGCTACCATCCCAAGCCCTGGCGAAAACGAGGCCTGATCACTCCAGACAATCCAGCCCGCGGTCTCTATCCGAAACTGAGAGCAACCAACCGCGACCTGCATGAACTACATGCTCTAATGGCACCGCGTCCGTTGCTGATCTCCGGAGGATCTGAAGATCCTCCCCAACGTTGGGAAGCCCTCAACCACACGATTGCGGTCAACCGTATCCTCGGCTTCGAAAACCGGGTCGGTATGACGAATCGACCGGACCATTCACCAAACGATCAGTCCAACGCAGTCATCTACGCGTTCTTCGAACACTTTCTCCAATCATCGCAAAAATAATCGCGAAGGAACCATCATGAGTCGACTTCTTCTCTATCCATGCATCATGATCGCCCTGCTGGTGACCAGCAGTCAGTCGTGGGCCGCAGAGACACCTGTCAAAACCGTCATGGTAACAATGCGAGACGGGATTCGATTAGCCACGGACATCTACCGGGATCCGTCGATCCCTAAACAGTCGGTGATCCTGGTACGAACCCCTTACAACAAGGAACGCGCGAAACGAACTGCTGAACGATTCGTGGAAGCTGGTTATACCGTGGTCATCCAAGACTGTCGCGGAGCGCATGCCTCGGAAGGAGTCTTGATCCCCTACAACAATGAAGGCCAGGATGGTTACGACACGATCGAATGGATAGGCCAGCAAGCATGGTCGAACGGTCGCGTGGGCACCTGGGGCAGTTCCTACGTGGGCGCTGTCCAGTGGCAGGCCGCCGTGGAAAATCCACCCGGACTGGTCACGATGATTCCCCGGGCAACCTGGAGTAACTTCTATCGTAACCTGTACCTCGGTGGAGCCATCCGCATGCTGATCAGTCCCTGGGCCGCCAGCCAGTCTCCCCGTCCTGAGGGAGTCGTGCCGCCTACCGACTGGGAAGCCATTTATATGCACTTGCCGATCAGCGAAACCGATCAAAAGATCGGCTGGTCGATCCCCTGGCTCAAGGCCATCTTCATGCATCCGGAACCCAATGGATACTGGGACCGACTGAACCTGACCGACCAGATCACCGACCTGCAGATGCCTATCCAGCATATGGTTGGTTATTACGATTTCTTTTCCCGCGAATCCGTCGGCAACTTTGTGCAGATGCGAGAACATGCTCGTAACCCGGCAATCCGTGGAAAACAACAGTTGATTCTCGGGCCCTGGGATCATGGCACCATTGGGAAATCCCAGGTTGGTGAAGTAGATTTCGGACCAGCAGCTCAACTGGACACAATAGCCACGTCGATTGCCTGGTATGACCAGTACCTGAAACCAACTCCACCAGCAGGGGCAAAACCGCCAGTTCCCGTTCGTTACTTCGTCATGGGAGAGAACACCTGGCGTGAAGCCCAATCGTGGCCACCTGCGGGATTCACGCCTTCCTCCTTCTACCTCGGATCCGCCGGGAAAGCGAACACGCGATCCGGCAACGGTCGACTCGAACGTTCTCCACCCCAGCAGGCAAAACCTAGCGATACCTTTCGAGCTGATCCTGCCCAGCCAACGCCTGCCTGCCCCGTCACCGAGCAACGCCCGTTGTCCCGTGCCATCTGGGCACCCGTTGACCAGCGACTCATCGAAGATCGCCAGGACGTGCTGGTCTACACTTCTCCCAAGATTACCGACCCGATCACCTTTGCCGGTAATGCACAAGCCGAACTTTTCGTATCTGCCGATACGCCGGACGCCGACTGGGTCGTCAAAGTCGTCGACGTACATCCCGACGGCTTCGCCCAAAACCTGGCGGTTGGCATCCTCCGTGGACGCTATCGAGATTCCGAGTTGAAACCCACACCACTAACGCCAGACCAGGTCTACCGTATCACCGTCGACCTGGGACCAGTGGCAGCAACGATCCAGAAGGGCCACCACTTGCGAGTCGATGTTTGCGGTGCCTATTTCCCGCTATTTGATCGTAACACCAACACGGGCGAAGGACCCACCGGCAAGGCAACACGGATTTCCACAGAAAAAGTTTATCACCGACCCGGCCAGTGGTCTCGAATTATTCTTCCCTGTGTCAGTAAGTAATCCCGCCCCTAAAAACCCTCTTAAACGACCGGCAGTTCACGCGACGCTTGACGGGCTCGAACCATCTCCTGGTTTTGAAGATCGGACCAATTCATTCGTGCTTGAACAATGTCGTCCGCCAGCACATCAGTGCCACTGTTGATAACCTCGTCATAGTCGGGTGGACGCTTGAGCAAGTCAGCCATCGAGGAATTTCTTAGGACCTTCTTCAGCACCGACCATGCACCGCGCTGGTATCGCCACACGAACTTGAGGAATTCCACGATCCGCAAGTTATACAAAAAGACTTTCGCATAAGCTTTGACCTGCAGGATCTCAATTTGGCGACGGGAAAGATCGGCGAATTCCAGAGCACCGCCAATCTGCTTGTTGTACTCGTCCCAATCGGTACTCTTCAGTCGGTAACCCGCTTCGCCGTTGGCAGCCAGCCGCGCAACCTCTGTTCCCGGATATGGTGTCATGATTCCAAACATCGGCAAGTCCGCATTCATCTTCACCGCCAGCTTGATCGTTTTGTTGATCGAGGCCACCGTTTCATTCGGTTGCCCGACGAGGAAAAACGTACCGATCGGAACGCCTGCTTTGCGAGCGGCAGCTCGGGCCGTTTCAATCATCTTCAGGTTGGTGCCCTTGCCCAACGCCTTCAGTTTTTCTTCGTCCCCTGTCTCGATCCCTAAATCAACTCGCAAGACACCCGCCTTTTTCATTTTCATAAACAACGCTTCGTCGACAAAGCGAACGTGTGTCTGAATGTCCCAGGGAACTCGCTCGCCAATTCGATGCTCGATCATGGCATCCAGCAATTCATGCGTACGAGCCATATCCACGCTAAATAACTCGTCACCAAACGAGATCGTCTTGGGAGCGAACGTCTCGATAACCCATTCCAACTCCTCAATCACGTTCTTAACGCTCCGTTGACGGGCAATGCGACCATTGGGATTCATGCAAAAAACGCAATTCAATGGACACCCGCGCAACGAATGAACAAAATACCGTTCGGCACGGGGAAATAGATCCCAGGCGGGAAAAGCGATGCTGTCCTGGTCCAGAATACGGGGACGACCGGGCGAAAGTGCGATTCCTGTCGGCGTGCGGTAGACCAAACCCTTGACCTTCGCCAGGTCGGCGCCAGCACCAATCGCATCACACAATTCACAGAACGTCTCCTCGCCTTCACCTACAACTCCAATGTCAAACGTCGGAAACTGTTCGAGCGTCTGCTCGGGTAATGCCGTAAGATGAACGCCACCAATAACAGTTACCACATCAGGTAATTCGCGTTTGATCAAGCCCGCCAGGTAGGCCGCAGGTTTGATCTCATTGGTGAATGCGGTGAGCCCCACAATGTCGGGCTGCCAAGATTTGATCTCCTCCAGGGCCTCAGCATGGTCCAACCTCGCTAACTTCGAATCCAAGATTCGAACATCGTAACCGGTGTGTCGTCGTAGTGCACCAGCGAGATATGCCAGGCTCTCACGGCCAAAACCAGGGGTGTCATACCAGGGCTCAAGAACCGACAACACCGGTGGATTGACGAGCATCACCTTAAGGGTCATCGTGCAATCGCCTTATGGGGACTGAGGATGGATGAATCGAACGCAGGGAGGAGAACTTTCAATTTTAGCTCGGATAATTGGCCCTCGCAACGATTTGTCGTGCCTCGCAACCGATGGCGTGGGTAATTATAACAGTCACACTCTGCTGAGAATTCACGTTTTCTTCGGGTTTTACAGCCATACCACTTGTCTATCACCCTCCTTTACCAGCCCCCCTAAACCCTGCCGATCGTCCCTCCAATAAGCGGAAACAGATTACCCAAGTTGCTATGTAACTTTTTCTCCACGACCTTTCGCAAATCCCCTTACGCTGACTGATTTGGTAAGCCGAAAACGGATCAAGTAGAGGCATCGCTCTGTAGGCCAACTGCCGTTTTCCTCCACCTTCTGCGCATTGAATCTGCTAGCATCGTGAAAGCACCCTCGTCTCCTTGGTTCATCTTCGCACTGTTGGCCAGCTTAATGTTGGCCCCATCGCATTTTGGCTGCAGTCGTCGCCACTATCGTTTGCAGTCAGACCAGCAGACTTACGAGGTGTTGCGAGAGAAGAACGCGGAGGGTCAGTGGCTACCGACTGATCTGGACATCACACCAGATCCCCGGAGCCGTTTCTTTGATCCGTATGACCAGGATGACCCGCCATTACCGCCGGATGACCCGACTGCAGCAGCATACATGAAATCAGTTTACGGCATGCGTGGTCCGAAGCACTGGCAAACATTGCAGCAGTTATCTCATGTCGAGAACCCTGAATGGCCAACCTTTTTCGATGGTCAGCGTTTTCAGCAGTCAGCCGAAGACCTTCCCAAGATCGATTCACTTTCGATGAACCAGGCGATTGAGTTAGGCCTGATCCACAGCCGTGATTACCAGCAACAACTGGAAAACACCTACCTGGCTGCCCTCAATCTGACCTTTCAACGTTATCGCTTCGACGTCCGGCCCAGTTCCTTCCTGGGGGAACCTGGTTTTGATTTGTTTTACCAGCATCAGCCCGCTGACCAGAGTAATCTTCAGTTGGAAAACGCGGTCATCGGAGCGCGTCGCCTTTTCCCCACCGGTGCCCAACTGGTCGTGGAGTTAACCAACAGTACGATCTGGTTACTTTCCGGTTCGAGTTCACAGGCGAGTGCCAGTGGGCTGGCTTATTCGCTGGTCCAACCGTTCATGCTCAACGGTGGACGCGAGATCATCCTGGAATCCCTCACCCAGTCCGAACGCAACGTCGTCTATTCCATTCGAGACTTTGCCCGTTTCCGTAAGAATTTTTATGTCACGGTGCTGACTGGATCGCGAGCGGTTCCCCTCCCTGGCAGTTCGGGTGGTGGAGAATTAGCCTACTTGATCCGAGGAGAGCGAAGTCCCACGGTTGGTTATTACATGTTGCTCTACATGCTACAGCGGGCACGAAATCAGTCGACCAATGTCCGTAGCCTCAACAACCTAATCCGCAACCTGGTCGCCCTGGGTGAGGCCGGTCGTGCCACCTCACTGGATGTCACTCAGTTACTCAGCAGCTACGAAAATGCTCGTCGCCGTGAACTCTTCCTGGGTCAGCTTTTCCGTAACGAGTTGGACCGTTTCAAGATTCAACTCGGCCTGCCACCGAACATGGAAATCATGGTCTCGGACCGACTACTGGCACCGTTCCAGTTTCTTGACGCCAACCTGCTAGAAATGGAAGACCGTTTCGGCCGCCTGACGATCGACCCGCGACCCACGGGGATCGGCCAGACCGTGGGGCAACTGTCACAATTCCTTGCCGCCGTAAACGATCAGTCCAGGCAACTGGCGCGTGAGCGACAACGACTCGCCGAAGTCCTTCCCTACCGCACCAGCCTGGCAAACCCCGAGGACGGCAAACTTCTCCAGGAAAACATTGCTCAGGATGGAACGCAATACCAGGAGCTTCAGCAACAGCTCCAGCAGTTGGGGATGCAGCTGGCAGCCATTCGCAAGAAGCTTGCGGCCAAGCCGCAACTTACCGAAGCCGAAACCGCAAACCTGCTGCCCGGCGTCAGGGAGATACGCCGTGGTATCCTGCAGGCCGTCCGCGAATTAATCAGCCTGGTGATTACGACTCGGGTAGAGTTGATCATCCTGCCTCCGGTTAGCGACGGGCAGGCAGAAGTCACACAACAGGCGTTAGAAGAACGGTTGGACTTGATGAATCGCCGGGGCTACATGATGGATGCGCGGCGAAGGGTCGAGATCGCCGCCAACCAGTTGGAGGCAGTTCTAAACGTGGTGGCGGAGGGCTCCCTGAACACCGAGCCACTGCTAAGCAACAACCGTCCATTTAACTTCCGAGCTGACGAAAGCGAATTTCGAGTCGGTCTGTCCCTTAAAACACCACTTGACCGCCAAGACGTCCGCAATAATTATCGTGCCGCACAAATCTCCTACCAGCGAGCCAAACGCAATTACATGGCCGCAGAGGATCAGGTCATTCTGGACGTTCGTTCCTGGTTGCGACAGGTACAAACGCTGGCCAGCATCTTCGAGATTAATCGGAGGCAACTACGGGTCGCCGCCAAGGAGTTAGACCAAGCAATTGAATTCGGAGAACGACCGGATGCAGGAGGACGTGCTGGTAGTCGAGGAGTTAATATTTCCCGTGCGCTCGACAACATCCTCGATGCCCAGGATGAACTGATCGAGACCTGGGTCGAGTATGAAACAGCCCGCTTCTCTCTCTACCGTGACATTGGATCCATGCAAATCGACAAACAGGGACTCTGGATCGGTCACGAAAAAGTTGACTACCGGGACCTGCCCAAACTTGCGCCGGTCCCCTGAACGATTTCAGTCAGCTTCCAAAACTGCGAACCGGGTGTTTCCAGAAACCGTTCGACCGGGTTGCAACCGTGAACGCGTTGTCCCCTGCTGATCGGCAACGGGCAAGTAGTTAACCCGACCGTTAAACGGGGCCTGGACTGAATAGCGTTCCTTGTGACTGGACAATTCCTTAAAAAACGCTTCCTCGAGGTCACCAACCATCTCGGCCGCCTGGCTCTGAGCACGAGCCTGCTCTTCACGGGCTACTGTCATATTCCGAACCCGCTCCACCTGGCGAACCGCTTCGTCACAGCGGGACTGCAGGATTTCTTGCTGGTCTCGCAATTGCTGCCCTTCCAGTAACACCAGTTCCTTCTGAAGAAGTTCACAGCGACTACTGCAGTCGAAGAGGGTGAACTCATCTTTCTGGACTTCAGCCATTGTCACGTATCCTTTTTTG
This sequence comes from uncultured Pirellulaceae bacterium, assembly GCA_964640885.1. Lineage (GTDB taxonomy): Bacteria > Planctomycetota > Planctomycetia > Pirellulales > Pirellulaceae > JAZADA01. Next base: position 11,061 of record CAZXJC010000820.1, read on the forward strand.
GCCACCCGGCGAGACCAGTTTAATTGCTGAACCGCTCGCTGTTTTTCTTCGGTAGCTGTCTTCAACTGCGTCTCTAATTCCTGTAGTTGGCTGGCATGAGTACCGTCGACAAACTCACTCAATTCTAACCGCACCGTCTGAGCAGCGATCTTGGCAGCTATCTGCTGTCGCTCATCAATGCGCTTTTGCAGGTCACCAGCGGTCGTGACTTCAGTCGCAGTTTTTACGGCCTGTTGCCAAACCAGTTTTTGCAATGCGACCTGTTCCGAAAGACCCTCAGGAACAAACGTGGCCAACGTGTCTCCCCGTGCAACACGGGTGCCTTGTTTGACCAGCTTTTTCACCACCAACGCTCCTCCTTGTGGCGTTCGCATGTCGATCGACCCGGATCCGCGCCGCTGAGTCTTCTTGTCGACGATCGTGGCTCCCACCTCTTGCTGTTTCTGACTCTCTGCGATCCCCTGTCGTAGTGTCTCGATCAACTGCTGTTGCAAATCGATGGCATTGCGCTGTTTGCGAAAACGAGCCTGTTCTGCCCCGACTCCTTCGCTGACAATCTGCTCGGCCAGTTGGACGGCACCGTCCAGCAAAATTTTCTTGCGCTGGTAAATTGAATTTTTCAGAACCGTTAGCGATCGCTTCTCGTTTTCCAGTTCTTGTAAGATTCGTTGGGCAGCAACCTGGTCGACGGCCAATTCCTTCTGGTTCAGTAACCCCTGGTTTGCCAGCCGCTCCGAGGCCCGGGCCTTCTCCGCTGCCTGCTTCCAACGGTTTCGAGTTAACTCGATCTGGTTGAGCAACTGTTTTTCATCGATTGCAAAACGCCCTTTAAGGTATTCAGCGCGTTTCAACTCAGCCTGCCGCAGGGCAATCCGCGCCTCTGCAATCACCTGTTCCTGTTCGATCTGCTCAATCTGCCCCTGCTGCACCAACACTTGCAGATCGCCACGCGCTCGTACCAATTGCACCTTACGAATGTGTAATCTCTGCTCACGAAGAAAGGGCCCCGATCTGCCGGTTGTTGGCGCAGTCGAATCAATTCGCTGCTTCTCGTCCGCGCAAGCAACACCTGCGACGATTATCGTCAGCATAAGCGCCAACCAACGTCTCTTCATTTCCTTGCTCCGACCATCCCTGGAAAACAAACGTAAGCCAAACTCATGGTGCCAAGATCAAAAGGTTCGTTTTTTGTGACACGATCAACCCGGCAGGTAACAGTTGACCGGCAGAACCCAAACGTCGGGTACGGCGTGGACCCGGAGGCTTGGCGACAGGTTATTCCTCTCGCTGACCACCAGATGATGCATCGAATATAGGAGAGAACAGTCGGAACTGTCAATCCAAAAGCGACCACTTAACAACTCCTAAACAATACCGATCTGCTACACAAGTCAAACCTGGCCCATTCATCCAGGAGCTCAACCAGGCCCTGTCCGAAGTCATAATAAGCCGGCACGGTGCACAGTATACCTGCAAAGAGAACGGAGGTAATCAGCAAGAGGTACAGGGCAGCTATCGGCTGGCTAAAGTTGGTATCGCACTCGATATTCGCATCCTCGAATCTCCTGTCCGTTCACCCTGAACTTGGCAACCAGGAAGAGGGAAAAAAAGAGCAGCCTTAGTCCCGCTTTCTCATCAGTTGCCGATACAGATCACTTCTCGAATCGTATGGGCAAAGATGGCATCGCCAGAAAAACTGAGACTCGCCCGATTAAATGATTTACCGACGGGACCCAAATCGTTGATCGAGACAATCGCCCGTTCATCAAAAGCACCTGCATCGGCTGCGATTACGTAGACGGTTCCATTCATCACCGGGACGAAAAGTAACTTGCCACAAACGGTCGGTACCTGGGAGGCATGGTGCCCCCAGCCGTTACCACGCGAACGGGCATCTCCCATCACCACGTAGCCTCGCGAGTTCTTCATCTCGTTGGGCACAAAACACCATTGCTGGATGGGAAGTACCTTGGGTGGCCTGCGGGCACTCTTCTTAAGACTTGCAACCACTGCAGGTGACATGCCAGCCGAGTCCCAGAGCAGGTGGTCCTTGCCGTCACCTGCTTCACGTTTAAGTTGGACTGGCAACTGCAGGTATTGCACATTCCCCTGGTCAACATCAATCCGCCCCAAGTAAGGACGCGTGTAGCTACGGAAGTAATGGTATTTCCCGGCCAGCACGTTCGACTGCTGAATGATAGCCCGTTTCTTCTTGGGCGGCGCCAAGGTTTCTAGTCCCGTAGCCCAACCTTGATCCGAGTGTCTGCGAACTGACACCTTGTTGAGGAAAGAGACCTGGCGAGTGATTTTACCGGTCGCCGTATCGACCCAGAGATGCTTGTCGTCGTGAAAAACCAGGACCGACGAGCCGGCACAATGGTAAGACATGGTGCTCATGAAACCGGGCAAGGGCAGCGTCCAGATCGTTTCACCATTGGAGGCATCGATCATGGAAATCCCCTCCGGCTTCTCGGGAGGCGAATGGCCACCACCACGTCCGACAAAAATCACTTCGCGTCCAGACTCCAACCGATGCGGGAGCGGAACTGAACCCATGTTAACTCCACAACGACTCTTCCAGATCGATTTACCGGTCTCCAGGTCCAGGGCATGCAGTTGTGTCCACTGCGAAAGCGGCGCGTCCTTATGCTCATGAGAGAAATGGCCCTTGGCATCTGGCAAATATGTTTGATGGGTAAAAATGACCCGGCCAGCTAACAGGAATGGTTGTGAACGACCAACAGCCATCAGTTTCCGAGACCAGGCCGGTTTTCCCTCGAGGTCAAAACAGCTGATCATTCCCGAAGCATTAAAGAAAACCACCCGTTTTCCATCGGTGACTGGTGGAGGCGCGGAACTGTCACTAAAGCAACCGGACAGGCGAAGAGGATGGCTTGCCTGGACGGGTCGGGTCCAAAGTGTCTTGCCAGTGGTAGCGTCACAACAGTAAGCGACGATGTTCTGTCCCAGGCTGGCATCCTCGTCAACATCTTCCATGGTGGTGAAAAAGATTCGTTTTTCCCACGTAACCACCGTACTTTGGCCTGTTTCCGAAAGCTGTTTGCGCCAACGGATGTTTTCCTCCCGGACCACACTCCAGCTTCGCGGAACGTTTTTATCCTGGCTAAAAAAACGAGCCTGCGGCCCGGTTCCCTGGGGCCAGTTAGCCGCCTGTTGAGCATGCAACTGGCAAGTGTCTAACAAGAAAAAACTGAGGAGCAACAACAGGCGATACATACGGGTGCCTCGTTCGGAAACGGGGAAAAGTCAGGACTTCCTGTTATAGCACCGGTACCGCTGGCAGAACAACCGTTTTCAATTCTTCACTTTGAGTTGGGCGCTGCATAGAATCGCTCCGTTCCAAATCAGTCCAAGCCGTCAACAAGAAGTTTCAACAAAAGAAGCGAGGCCTGCAAAGCCGGTCGGTGTTTAGTAGAGTGCCCAGTAAAACTCTGCAATGAATCGGCGCACCAGGACCATTTCGAGCCACCAACCCACCATCGCCGTTAACCTTACGATCGCCCTAACAACGAAAGCAAAAACGTATGCGCACCATTCTCCCATGCCTAATCGTACTGGCCCTTTCGATACCACAAGCCGCTGCCCAGGAACAACCATCCCCTTCACTCGACATCCAAACAAAAGTTGGATCAGGTCGCCTCGGCAAGCGAGGCATCAAGGTCCTCTCGGTCGCTGCTGGAAAAGTGGGTGACGCAATGGGTCTGGTGCCAGGCGATGTGATCATCAGCATTAACAATCGGCGAGTTCGCAATCGGAAGCAGTACCAACGAGCGTTACTCGCCTCAGGTTCCATATGCAAGATCTTGGTCAACAATCGCCAAACAGGTATCGAAACCCGCTCCTGCCATTTTTTCCCAGCCCCAGGGAATAGCCACTTGGAAGTCGTCCAAGTCGTCGAAGAAGAATTAAGAACAAAGCACGCTGAGAGGGATGTATTGATGGCCTTCGTTGCCAACTCGTTGGGTGATTGGCTCCGAGGAGATCAGGCTCCCGATCGCCTCACTCCGACCCAGCGATTCATACCTATTTCGCTGGTCAATTACCCGTCGGGAAAAGAACCGAGTAATGCCTCCACAAATCGGCTTGACAGTGCGCTCGGACCGAACCGGTCTCGTTGGCCAGAACGGACCATTTGCATAGGAGTCACCTCGCTCTCGGCAGAAAAAGCAGTCTGCGAGATCATTGACTATTACGACGCTGGCCGTAGTCCTCTCAGCCGCGGGGGCAATAGTGAACGCTGGACGTTAACCAGAACGTCTCAGGGCTGGCAGGTGACCACCCGCGATCCCCACATGTTTTGGGACTAACGGGCGTTACGTTCACCCCAACTCCTCGCCTTCGTTCGGCAAATAACCGGCAGCCAAGAAAAAGAACAGGCCTGCGGCGGCCACCACCGTAAGTTCTGCCAGCAGTTGCCCCGCATCAACAGAAAAACAAAGCCCGTTGCTTATCTCAAACTGCTTAAATACGAACGCATGCTGGGTGTGAGCATATTCATTGCCCTCTCGAGGCGACCAGGGTGGAAACATCGCCTGGAATCCCATAATGGTCGCTGCCATCATCATTACGATACGCTGGTAGAGCCTGATTCTCATCTCTCGGTTTCCTGTTGATGAATTCAGTTGCACTAACTCGGACGGACGCCTGGCAATGTTCTTAACGCGTTCAGCAGCAATGCCTCACGGGAAAAGTTACTCAATCATCAATTTTCCTTGACGATCGAGAACTAAAGTGGTTTCGTTAGCGCAAAACGGATCAAGTAATCCATTTTCAGCGTACCCTGGAGCTAGACGTCCAGGTAGGAAGAATCGCTGACAAAGCGCTGGGCTGTTTCCTGGCTGATCTCACCAGCATCCATCAAGCGTTTGATCGATTCGTCAAGTGAAATCATGCCATCCTCACGGCCGCTGAGAATATAGCGTTCGATCGAGAGCAGCTTGTTTTGCCGAATCCCGACGGCAATCGGATCCGTATTAAACATGATCTCCAGAGCCAAACGTCGCTTTGCTCCCGGTTCAACACTGGGAAGCAGGTGCTGGCTGATAATAGCTCGCAGGCTGACCGATAACTGGGAACGAATCTCACCCTGGACGCTTTGCGGAAACAAGTCGGCGTAACGTGAAATGGCTCCTTTGACATCGCGCGTATGGAGGGTTGAAAAGACCAGGTGACCTGTCTCGGCTGCACGGAGCGCCATCTGGGCCGTTTCGCGATCACGAATTTCACCCACCAGCATCACGTCCGGGTCCTGTCGTAAACCGTACTTGAGGCCATCCGCAAATGTTAAAACGTCCTCACCTAATTCCCGCTGCGTAATGACCGAACCTGCTACCTTCGGGTAGAGATATTCAATCGGTTCTTCAACGGTGATAATGCGGCGGCCTCCCTGCTGGTTGATCAAATTAATCAGCATCGCCAACGTGGTCGTCTTGCCCGCCCCTGTGACACCGGTCAGCAGTACCAGTCCATTGCGCAAGGCAGCCAGCCGTTCGGCGAATTGACGAGGAAAACCGGCCCACTCAAAGTCCGGAATCTCTGTCGGTATCAGCCTGAAACAGGCTCCCATTTGCCCGCCGTTGAGAAAGTAGTTGGCCCGAAAGCGGGTCGGCTTGTCGTGGATCTCCAGTTCCAGGCCAAAGTCAGCGTTTTTCTCTGTCGTGAAACGTTCAGCGGCATTCTGCGGGCAGAGCGCCAACAGCATTTCCCGCAAGGCAGTCCCGTCGAGTAACGGTTCGTCCAGTTCCTGGATCTGGCCATGGATTCGAAGGGCGGGCGCATAACCGGTGATCAAGTGCAGGTCGGACGCATCCCGATCAACCGCACGGGTTAGCCAACCACGAACCTGGTCAGGACAATCGGCGTTTAAGTCATCGCTTTGTTGGCTGTTCAAATCTCGCCACCCTTCTGTTTCCCGTAACCCACGGTAACCACTACAATCCGATCCCTAAGCAGCTACTTCTCTACTCCAAAACAAAACAAGCGTGATTCGGTCCGCAGGTACAATCTCCCATCACTAATGGCTGGTGAAGGATAGATTGGTTCTTCGAACTGGGCAAACGACAAGACTTTCAGTTCCGGATTCGCAGCAATGACAGTCACTTCTCCACGATCATTCGCACAGTAAATCTTGCCATCTCCCAGCACGGCCGAACCAAAGTATTTTCCCTTCGCGGGCCCACGGACCGCATTAAGTTGCCGACCTGTTTGGGCATCCCGACAGGCCAATAACCCACCGTCATTCACCAGGTAGAGGCGACCCTGGTAGTAAACCGGTGACGAGGTACGAGGTATCGATTTTTTTTCGTACCAGAGTAGATTTGTTTCTGTCCGATCAAGTCCCTGGCCACCCGGTTTAATTGCCATCATCCCGTTCGTGCAGGTCCCCAACAACTGCTGGACGCTGTCGTATTCACTGGTCGACAAGACGCCATCCTGGTTCGCGTCCATCGACTGAAACAGGGATTGAAACAGACCTGCTGGCAGCTCATCTACCTTGAGCTGCCCATCTTTATTTTTGTCACGTAAGGAAACCAGTTCGTCAAACTCGGGCTGGAATTCCCGTTTCGGTCCCGGATTCGCGCTGGAGACAAATAGCGTATCGTTCGCTCCGATCACTGCGGTGGGGTTAGCCACCCCCGATGTTCCCTGCACAAAGAAACTCGGCTTACCTGCCTGCAAGTCGTAAGCGGTCAGGAGGCCCGAACCGGCCACCACAACAAACTGCTTGTCCCCTTGCTTCCAAACCACCGGTGTATTGTAACTGCGGTTAAACAACATCCGATCTGCGTGCCAGGCGGTTTTGCCAGTCTGCAAATCAAAAGCAGCCAGGAAAGAACCAGTCTCATGATCTTCCACCAGGATCACCTTGCCATCGGCAATGATTGGCGACGACGTCGCGCCACGGCGATCTTCAAAGGGCCCCAGCTTGCGGTGCCAAAGTAACTTCCCGGCCGTGTCGTAACAGAGCAGTCCACTAGAACCAAAAAAAACTACAATTCGCTCACCATCAGTAGCAGCTGTGGGAGTCGCCAGGCGTCCCTTCGGTTTTTTATCCGTTTTTTCCAGTTGATGAATCGGTGCCTACTGCTCCCAAACAATCTCGCCATCAGCCGTGTTGATCGCCAGCGTCACGAGTTGATTGTTTTCCCGGTGGGCAGTCAGGTACATGCGTTGACCAAAAATGACCGGCGACGAAACTCCCGGTGGCAGGGTCCTGCTCCAGAGCACATTCTTGTCCGGGGCAATCTCGGCCGGTAGCGACTGCTTTTCCAGCGAAACTCCTGATCCGTTGGGACCGCGAAACTGGGGCCAGGGATCAGCAAGTGCCAACGACGCAACAAAGAGGCAAGGTACGACCAGACATAGGCAAAGACGGTTGTTCATTAAAAAATCGCTCTCTCAAAATGAAACATGTGGCATGCAGGTATTCTGTGCAGATGAGATGACTAGCCATCTAGGTCCAACAGGATATCAACATACCATAGCTCTACCGACACTTCCTCATGTCAGCGGGTTTTCCCACCGCCGCTCGCTGACAACATCCCGCTAACCTATAATCAACGATTATGAAAACTATCCTAACACTACTTTCGCTGCTGGCAGGACTACAGCCCGCCCAGCCCCAGACTTCCAAGACATATGGCTGGAAAGATCTGCTACCGGCAATCCGGATGGTCGAAACAGGCGGATCTCCTCGCGGTGGTTTGGGAGCCATCGGCGACAACGGGAACGCGTTTGGTCCTTATCAAATCTGGAAGATCTACCACAAGGACGCAGCCACCCGTGACAAGACACTCGACAATTATCGTCGCTGCCTCAACAGCAAGTCGTACAGCGAACGGGTAATCAAGGCCTACATGAAACGGTACGCATCGGCTGCTGCTCGGCGACTGGATCAGGGAGAAGCAACTCGCAGCGACCTCGAAACCGTGGCTCGCATTCATAACGGTGGACCCCGTGGAGCGACCAAGGAGTCAACCAAAAAATACTGGGCCAAGGTGGTCTCTCATCTGAAACGTTAATTGTTCCGCTGCAACAGCCTGGACGTTTTATTGTCGATACTGACAGCCACTTGGTCGAATCAACCTTGCTGACTAAAATAGACTTTTCCGCAAGACTCCAGACAGCAACCAGGAAGTAATCCTCTTATGAAGACCACCTGTTCCCTGCTCTTACTGGCCCTGCTTGTATGGATCCCGGCTGACGCAGCAGAAACGAAACCGACAAAACCACGCAGCCGCCAATTTCGGCTAGACATTGGTGCCACCGTTACTGGTTTGCCTGCGGGATCCACGGTTCGGGTTTGGCTACCAGTTCCCCCTTCTACCCGGGATCAAACGGTCAAAGCACTGACTCCCAGCCTGCCTGCCCGCGGACAGCGAAACAAGGAACCAAAATACGGCAACAAGATCCTCTATTTTCAGAAGCAGGTCGATGCAGCTGGTTCACTTCGTTTCAACACGCCGTATCAAATTCAGCGACACGAAGTCCAGGCACTGGCACAAAAAAAGGCCCAGCAACAGACCCTAACCCCTTCAGAAAAAGAACTCTACCTGGCTCCGAATCAAAAAGTTCCACTGGCTGGTAAACCGTTAACCTTGCTCGCTCAAGTCGACTTGGCAAAGAATCAACCACTAGACCTGGCTCGACAGCTCTACAACCGAGTGGACGAACATGTCCGTTA
>CAZXJC010000821.1:0-5846 GCA_964640885.1 uncultured Pirellulaceae bacterium
TTATTGCCCTGGAAAGGAATCAGGTTCCTCCTCGGCAGGTGCAATTAGTGGAGTCTTTGCCCACGCATCATCGAGCGCAGCCTTGTTCGAATCACGCCCAGACGCATAAAGAGGCCGGTTGATATACCTGCGCGTTATACGGCCTCCCAACCATGTCAGGAAAATCATCAGTACCCCGAGCAACAGGAGGCCTACGAATGCTGACAAGACAATCGCTTTGTAAGCTGCCACCGTCTCAGGTTCCGTAGTTTTCGCGGCGTCAGACCAGGCCCACGGGAAATCAAAAGAACCGAACATCGCAATGTGCTCCCCCATTACCATTGAATCTCGGTTCTCAAATCAAGGGGATTACGCTCTGAAAATTCTCGCAACCACTGTTCACTCTGTTCATCAATCTCGTTGGGAACGTGAATTTGAACCGTTACGAAGAGATGTCCTTTTCCCTTCTTGGCGTGAATACCATGTTCCTTGATACGAAGCCGTTTCCCACCAGAAGTGCCCGCCGGAATTTTCAACTGAGCTATCCCATGCGGAGTCGGCACATCGATCGTAGTACCCAAAACCGCTTCTTCAATCCTGATTGGCAGTTTCAATTCGAGGTCATTTCCCCGGCGTTGAAAGCAAGGATGTTCAGCGACATGTACCGTCAGCAACATATCGCCAGACTTCCCTCCGACACCTGTTTCACCTTTCCCACGTAAACGGATCTTTTGCCCATCTTTGAGGCCAGTCGGAACGCTGACTGTTATCGTCTCTTCCTTGCCAGCCGGACGATGAATCGTAAATTGATGCTTGCCACCGGTAACCGCGGTAGCAAACGGAATGGTCAACTCTTGACTCAGATCAGCCCCTCGTGTTGGTTGCGGTCGAGAGGTCGCTCCCGGGTGGCCGGCACCACCGGAAAACTGGCGAAACAGATCATCAAAACCTGGCGGCATCTGACCGCCACCGCCAGTAGCCTGTCGGAATACATCGTTAAAATCAAAGCCCTGAAAACCAGCGCCAGCTCCAGCTCCTCCCATCCGCTCGAAATCACTGCCAAACTGATCGTAACGCTGACGCTTCTCAACATCACTCAAAGTGTCATAAGCAGTTTGAATTCTCTGGAAGTTCTCCGTCGCAAGAGGATCATCCGGATTCAGATCTGGATGATTCTTGCGGGCCAAATCCCGGTATGCCTGTTGGATCTGTTCCGCACTTGCATTGCGTGGAACCCCCAAGGCCTGGTAATAATCGTCAGTCATATTTTGAACAAAAACCTTGAATTTTGTTAGGTTAAATCTGTTGCTCGTATTGTAGAGAGGAGTTGCGATACTCATCAAGTCGAACTAACAGGTAGCAGAACCTGCATCCGAAAATGAACGATGATGCAGAACGAGCTATTAGCAAGTTTATTCCAACCTCCAGTTCCTTGTCTACTTGCAACGATCACTGACAGGCCAAACCATGAACTATCTGCCACGGTTCTCAAAAAAACGGTCCCGCCAAGCAATCCCTTTCCCACTGCTTGGACCGCTGCTTCTGATTCTCTGTTTACCTCACCTCGCGACAGCCGCCAGGAAAGGTGAAATTGAAATCCGGGTGGTCGATCAAGAAACACAGCAACCGGTTGCTGTCCGCATGCACCTCAAGGGGCCACAAGGTCGTGCTGTCCAGCCTCCTGGTGTCCCTTTCTGGAAAGATCATTTTGTTTTTCCCGGAAAGATTGTCTTATCGCTGTCACCAGGCAATTACACTTTCGAAATGGAACGGGGGCCGGAATACCGAATTCGAACCGGTTATTTCATCATCAAACCCAATGCTGCTGATAACAAGCAAGTCGAGATGCAACGGTTTGTCAACATGAAGAAAGAAGGCTGGTGGTCAGGTGACCTGCACATCCATCGACCGGAAAAAGACATGCCGCTTTTGATGCAAGCAGAGGATCTGCATATCGCACCAGTGATCACCTGGTGGAATCAAAAGAACCTCTGGACTGGGAAAACCCTTCCCAGTCCTGCTCTCAAAACAGCTGGAACCGATCGTTATTACCACCTGCTGGCAGGTGAAGACGAACGTCGTGGTGGTGCACTGCTGTTCTTTAATCTCAATCAGCCCTTGATGATCGACAGCGCCAAGCCGGAATACCCATCGTCCGCCAAGTTTCTTCTGGAAGCTAAAAAGATTCCCAATGCACACGTCGACATCGAAAAACCGTTTTGGTGGGATGTGCCGATGTGGATTGCGAGTCAAAAAGTGGACTCCATCGGCCTCTGCAATAATCATCTTTGGCGCAGCGGCATGCTCGCCAATGAGGCCTGGGGAAAACCTCGCCCCAAGATCCGCTATCCAGACCCTCATGGTAATGGAATCTGGTCGCAAGATTTGTACTACCGGTTGCTGGAAAGCGGGCACCGAATTGCTCCTTCAGCAGGGAGCGCATCCGGCGTTCTTCCAAACCCAGTTGGCTACAACCGAGTCTATGTCCACTGTGGTGATAAGCTTGACTATGCCCAGTGGTGGGAAGGTTTGAGAGCGGGTCGAGTCGTGGTCACTAATGGACCATTACTGAGACCCCGTGTTAACGGACAATTGCCAGGCCATGTCTTCACGGCTGAAACAGGCAAATCGGTAAAACTTGTCATTCGCCTAAACCTCTCCCTGCGAGACAAAGTCGAATACCTTGAGGTAGTCAAGAATGGCAAGGTAGTGGACGAGGTGCGCCTTTCCGACTATGCCAAGGCTGGTGGTAAACTGCCAGAACTAACCTTTGAAGAAAGTGGCTGGATGTTGATTCGAGCCGTAACTTCCCATCCCAAAACTTATCGTTATGCATCCACGGGTCCCTACTACGTTCAGATTGGTGAAAAACCTCGCATTAGCCGAGCGGCTGCACAGTTCTTTTTAGACTGGGTTTTCGAAAGGGCCAGGCAGATAGCCGCCTTATCCGATCAGCAAGAACGAGAAACCATTCTCATTTATCACCGAGCCGCTCGCGACTACTGGCAAAAACGTGTTGATTCGGCCACCGTGGATTGATCGACAACCGCTACTAAAGTAGCCCTCGTCTGTCGTTTCTGGAAATCCACATTATCAAGGCTCCTATCCGCTATCGTCTCGGCTCGTTATACTCGCGCTGTTCAAGGTGCATTAGATTCGAACCCATCTTCAGCGGGCCATGAACAATTCCCCAAGCTGGCGCAGTGAGTATCCATTCCAGTCTCATTACCTCAAATTGGATTCTCTGCGCTATCATTATCTCGACGAAGGGACCGGATCTCCACTGTTGTGGGTCCATGGCAACCCGACCTGGTCTTTCTACTGGAGGAACCTGATCCAGGGATTGTCTGCTGAATACCGCAATATTGCAGTCGACCACATCGGGTGTGGTCTTAGCGACAAACCGGCCAATTACCCATACACTCTCGAACGCCATCAGCAAAACCTCGTTCAGCTCATTGAAACCCTGGATCTAACTGATATCACCCTGGTCGTTCATGACTGGGGAGGTGCCATTGGACTGGGAAGTTTGCTACAAGTTCCAGAGCGATTCTCGCGCATCATCCTTTTCAACACGGGTGCCTTTCCACCACCGTTTGTTCCCTGGCGAATTCGCCTGTGTCGATTCCCCTGGATCGGTAGCGGAGCGATCCGCTATCTCAACCTGTTTGCTCGGGCCGCCCTGCGAATGGCTGTAGAACACCCAAAACGCATGACATCCAGTATACGTGCAGGTTTCCTGGCCCCCTACCGAACGGTCGCTGACCGAGTTGCCATAGACGGCTTTGTCCGTGACATCCCGTTTACACGACGTCATCCTACATGGCAGGTACTGGCTAACATTGAGGCGGGCCTTCCCAGCTTGGACAAGCTGCCAATTCAGATTATTTGGGGGATGAAAGACTGGTGCTTTGACACTCGCTGCCTGCAACGCTTTCAAACTATTTTCCCCAATGCCCAAGTCCATCCAATCGACGATGCAGGACACTACGTAGTGGAAGATGCTCATGAACAAATTCTTCCGCTAATGCAAAACTTTCTGCAATCCACTCAGTCCTCGTCGTAGCAGGTTGTCACATGGACCAGCCTTTTCAGCATGCCAGACCTCCCCCCAGCGCCCCACTGTCGATCGGTCAATTGGCAACACTGGCTTGCATCTGGGAAGCAACTGCTCCCAAACCAGGAAACGTTCATCCGGGAGCCAGTTTCCCTGACACCACCTACGACGATTTCGTCACTAGTGCCCAGGCGATCGGGCCCGCCATGCAGTCAGCGACCAGCCAAGGAGTCGGCGAGACCGTTTGGCAGGCCGTTTCAGCAACACGTTCAGCCGTTTCCAGCAACACCAACCTGGGACTCATTCTGCTGCTGGCGCCACTAGCCACCGTTCCACAGGACCAACCATTGCGTTCTGGTATTGACCACGTGCTTAAGTCACTTTCAGCCGCTGACAGCAGTTCCATCTACGATGCAATCCGGCTCACCGAGCCAGGAGGGATTGGGAAGACTGATGGTTTTGATATTCAAGACTCAGCGCCAAAAGATCTGTTGGCGGCGATGCAAGAGGCAAGTTCCTGGGATCTAATTGCCAGGCAATATTGTCAAGGCTTCACCGACTTATTCGATTTGCTTTGTCCCTGGATCGAACAAGGACTCAGCAACGGATGGACCTTGTGCCAGAGTATCGTGCACTGCCATCTGCAGTGCATGGCTACCTATCCTGATAGCCTGATCGGCCGCAAATGTGGTCTGCCGGTGGCCCAGGAGTCACAGCAGCGGGCGGCAGCTATTCTCGATTGTGGCGACCCTAACACAGACAGTTATCAACAAGCCATGAGCGATCTGGATCACTGGTTAAGAGCGGATGGCCATCGCCGAAATCCGGGAACCACGGCAGATATGACGGGAGCCGCGTTGTTTATCGGGCTACGGCATGGCACAATTGATGCAAACCTTTCAGCATCCGTGTCGGGAGATAACCGGTAGATCGTGTCCGAGACTTATCATGTACGGCTCACTAAGGAACATCTTATCTTTAGTGCTGCGCACTTCATTACGTTCAATGGAAACATCTGTGAACGCCTGCACGGACATAACTATCGCGTCTTCGCAGAGGTTTACGGGCCTCTCGACGAAAACCAGTACGTCATCGACTTCATTGCCTTACGGGATACTCTTAAAGAAATTACGACCGAACTCGATCACCACGTGCTGCTTCCAACCGAGCATCCGCAAATCCAGGTAGCTGTTCAAGAACATGAAATCGAAGCCACTTTTGAAGATCGGCGGTGGGTGTTTCCACGAGGCGACTGCATCCTGCTGCCCATCGCTAACACGACGGCTGAATTACTGGCACGTTACCTCGGCATGGAGTTACTCGAACGCCTGGAAAAACGAACTGGTGCTCGACCACAACGACTAGTAATCGGCGTAGACGAAAACGAAGGCCAATGGGGCATTTGTGAACTTAGCGACTAGTCCTGCATAACTGATCCGCTGTCGCATCTCCAACTGGCGGCTCCGCCGCTGACCAGCCCAAGTTCAGCTCAACTTCCCTAACCGGATTGACCGATACAATCCATACAGTGTCTGTCTAACGCTGCGCTCTGCCGCTGGCAAATTCATCCGTCCATGCCCCCTCACGAGGCTCATTCTGCCGTGACATCCAACGCACAAAAAGCTGCTACCCTGCTACAGAACTTGCCCGACATCGAAGCCATGACTTTACGGTCACAACTGTCACCGGAAGAGCAACGCCGTCTCTTGCAGGCAATGGCTAACACCAGCACATTTAGTGATGAGCAACAGACAGCAGTACTAGAAGAGTTTCTAGAGATTGCCACGGAGGACTTCTCAACTTCTCAAGC
>CAZXJC010000822.1:0-8217 GCA_964640885.1 uncultured Pirellulaceae bacterium
TTTGGATTGGACATTGCCGATTGGATCATGGAACCCGGTAGTGATGAGAAGTATCGGGACCAGTTGAGCGAAGACTTAATCTACCGTTTCAATACCTCCTATCACGGTGCTCGACCCAAGCGTTGCATCGAGGGGCCACAGATCTGCACCAAGGCTCGCCAGCTTGATACCAGGATCATTCGTGGTAAAGGGTTTGTTGCGGTTAAATTGGGGTTCCAGTATCACAAGGCAGCGCCGGGTCGTAACACGGGATCGAAATGGACACAGACCCTCGTCTTTCTGGAAAACCAGCGTTACTTTATTTCCAGTCACCGGATTGATGCCCGTAATGAAAGTGATGCGATGTTTGTGCGGATTGATATGCCTGGTCATATCAAGCACCAGCAGGGAGATACATTCAGTGAGATTTACCTGAGTTATTTTGGCAAACAAGGGCGAATCTCGTCGCAGCAGTTCCTAGAGAATTTTGCTCCCGACAAGAAATTCAATTACCGTCGTGACCTGGGCCTCAATCCTCAGCGAGTCATTCGGGCCTACCATTTTCGTGCCCCTAAGAGCGGTGCCGCTGGACCCTGGCTGGCCGGTATGACACTCGATCCGACAGCAGTCCATGAAGCATGGTGTCACCAGCGCGGGTACGTTTGCCTGATCGAAGAGTTTGGTGGCCGACCGATCAAGCGGGGTGAAAGTTTTGGGGCAGCTTTCGTGGTGGGATTCTTTGACTCAATTGGAGAAATGGAAAAGGTTTACGATAAGCATCGTGGATTAAATCGACTCAGTGTTGATTCGCTGGGATGGAAATTGCGACGGTGGGACTCACAGTGAAAATGACACAAGGGTGACGTTCGTAGTCTCTGTCAGTAACAAGGAAAAAGGCATGAGTTCATCATCACTACCAGACAAAAATCAATACGATCCGACGTTCGTTAATTCACGTCGTGAAGCGATCGTTATCTTTGGCAGCTGGGTCGTAGCACTGATTTGGGCGGTGCCATACTGTTACCTGAACGGTTACAATGTGGCCGATCCGGAGAATATTAAAACGGTGCTTGGCATTCCAGCCTGGCTCTTCTGGGGCATCGCGGCTCCCTGGATCGTTGCCAACCTGTTTACCACCTGGTTTTGTTTCGCCTACATGAAGGATGATGATCTGGGTGCCAATCCTGACGAGAAGGTGGAAGCGGAGACCGACGAACAAGTGCAGGACGACGAAGCCAACGAAGGGGAGGACCAGGAATGACCAATATCATGCTGTTTGCTGCCGGTTCCTCCAACGCTGCCCTCTGGACGTTCCTAATTTACATGCTGGCTGTTTTTAGCCTGGCAGTGTTTTCCAATAAGCTGCTCAAGGGTAAGAACTTTCTCAGTGAATATTTCCTGGGCAGCCGTGGCCTGGGTGTCTGGGCTTTTGCCCTGACGTTCGCGGCAACCAGTGCCTCGGGGGGCAGTTTTACCGGCTTTCCTTCGAAGATTTACACCCATGGATGGGTGCTGGGACTCTGGATTGGCAGTTATATCGTTGTCCCCATCTGTGCGATGGGACTGCTTGGTAAACGAATCAACCAGGTTGCCCGTCTTTCTTCCTCGATTACGGTACCCGATATCTTACGAGATCGATTTCGCAGCGTTTCCTTCGGACTCATTGCCGTCTCTCTAATTGTCTTTTTCATGGCTTTTAACCTGGTTGCCCAATTTAAGTCAGGCAGCCTGATTCTTAAAACACTTGTCCTGGATGTGACCCTTTTTCAGAATGCCAGTACGACGGTGAGTGGCTGGATTCAGGGGGTCAGTTTCTTTGAAGGGGTCGACGCGGGTTACCTGATTTGTCTGCTGACCTTCGGTGTCGCCGTTATTATTTACACGACCTATGGTGGTTTTCACGCAGTTGTATGGACCGACGTGATGCAAGGGATCGTGATGGTCATTGGCGTGTTAATCATGCTGCCACTGGCCTTGCATCTTGTTGGCAAAAGTGCGCCGGAGGGAACTGGGGCACTCCAGTATGCAACCGAGCAGATGGTCCAGATGGTGCCACCGGAGAAAGGGACAGCAACTATCCAGCGTGCGGGTGAGGGGGCCGAACGGGTTGTCATCAGGCAAGGTGACTGGTTGACGCTTTCTGCTGATCCCGTTCGTCTGTTCCGTGTCACCAAAGAGAAAGTGATCACGGCAGACGGTGCCAGTGTTGCCAAAGTCCCGGTTCTTGAGATCATGACACCGAATGATATCCAACGAGTTCTTAATGATGAAAAGATATCAGTTCGATCTGATCTGAGGATTGATTCCGAGAGCCTGCGGATGACTGCTTATGTCTTTGGTGGTGAAGAAGATCGTAACGGTAACGGAAAACTCGATCATGAAGACCTCAACTATAACGGAATACACGATCAGGAAGATCTCAACGGTAACGGAAAACTAGATCATGAAGAAGACCTCAACGGTAACGGGGAACTCGATCATGAAAAAGATCTCAACGGTAACGGAATATTTGACCAGGAAGATCGCAACAAGAATGGTAAGCTCGATCACCCTGAGAAAGGCCTTTATGTCACGGGACCGGGACCAGATCCAAATCGGATGAACGGATTCTTACCCTTGAGCCTGGCCTTCTCCTTCTTCTTCATGTGGGCGATTTCTGGTGCGGGTCAGCCCAGTAGCATGGTCCGGCTGATGGCCTTTAAAGACACGATGACGTTGCGGCGGTCCATCTTTACCGTGGCAATGTATTATTCCATGATTTACTTCCCGCTGGTCATCATCTTCTGCTGTGCCCGTATTCTTTTGCCAGGTATGGAGAATGAACCGGATCGGATTATGCCCGCAATGGCTGTCTTCTTGACCGAAAATATTGGACTTGGCTGGCTGGCTGGGCTGCTGGTAGCCGCCCCGTTTGCAGCCGTCATGTCGACCGTAGACAGTTTCTTACTGATGATCAGTTCGTCGCTGGTCCGGGACATTTACCAGCGCAACATCGATCCCAAGGTGAAGGAAAAGACGATTAAGATCCTGAGTTACGTTTTCACTCTGATCGTGGGTGTTGCTGCGATGCTGGGAGCAGTTAATCCGCCGCAGTTCCTACAAGACATCATCGTCTATACGGGAAGTGGCCTGGCGGCAGCATTCCTGGGACCGATGGTCTTCGCCCTCTACTGGCCCCGCTCCAATGCTGCCGGCAGTATTGCGGGGATGCTGGCCGGTTTTGGTGCTCACTTGGCCATGTATTGCGCCGGTTATTTTGTTAACGGCAGCTTTTTCCTCCCCTACCAGCTGTTTAATTTTGATCCTGTCATCATCGGTCTGGTGACATCTTTCACGGCTACTTTCGGGGCGACTCTGCTAACGGCACCGCCACCGGCAGATCTCGTGAAAAAGTACTTTTACCAAGCAAAGGAATCCTAAACAGATATGCTTATTTTTGACGCTCATTTAGATATTTCGATGAATGCGGTTGAATGGAACCGTGACCTGACCCAGTCGATCGATCACGTACGTGATCGTGAAATGGGAATGCTTGATCAATTGGATCGGGGCAAGGGGATTCTTACCTTTGACGAGATGCGCAAGGGTGAGATGGGACTTTGCATTGCGACTCAAATTGGTCGTTACGTGGCTCCTGATAATCCGCGGCCCGGTTGGAACAGCCCGGAAATCGCCTGGGCGATCACGCAAGCACAACTGGCCTGGTATCGTGTCATGGAAGAACAGGGGCACATGGTGCAGATCACGAGCGCTGAGCAACTCAATGCCCACGCTGAGCTCTGGAAGACCACCGATGACAAGAGTGAACTTGCCATTGGTTACGTGTTAAGCCTGGAAGGAGCAGATTCGATCATTAGCCCGGCCTACCTGGAACGGGCGTATGAATATGGTCTGCGAGCCATTGGTCCTGCCCATTACGGGCCGGGACGCTACGCGCCGGGAACCGGCTCGGAAGGTGGCCTGGAAGCACCGGCTCGCGAATTGCTGGAAGAGATGGAACGTTTGGGTATCGCCATGGATTGTACCCATTTGACTGACGAGTCGTTCTGGGAAGCCCTGGAGATTTTCTCCGGACCAGTTTGGGCCAGTCACAACAACTGCCGGGCCCTGGTCCCGCACCAGCGACAGTTTAGCGATGAGCAACTGAAGGCCTTGATTGAACGTAAGGCGATCATTGGTATGGCCTTTGATGCCTGGATGATGCATCCGGGATGGCAGCGTGGCATCACTCAGCCCTATACGGCGGGTGTTAACCTGGCTCGTATCGTGGAGCACGTCGATCATATTTGCCAGTTAGCTGGCAATACGGATCACGTGGGGATCGGTACAGATTTGGATGGTGGATTTGGTCGTGAACAGTGTCCCTACGATATCGAGACAATTGCAGATCTGCAGTCGCTGGTCGGGATTTTCGCCCAGCGGGGATATAGTCCGGAAGACATTGAAGCGATCATGCACGGGAACTGGATTCGTCGACTGAATGAAATTTGGAGCTAGTGATTAATGCAACTCGTTAAGTATCAAGTAGCCGATGCGGTCGCAGTTGGTATCCAGGAGCAGGGCCAGATCGTGCCGCTGGATCTGGACGGTGATGTTACCAGCCTGCAGGACATTATCGAGAGTGAGAATCCTGCGGCCACCGCTGAGTCGTTAAGGACCGCTGACAGTATCGCAGCCGAGGCAGTGACGCTGTTAGCGCCAATCGATCAACAGGAAGTCTGGGCTGCGGGAGTGACTTATAAACGAAGCCAGACAGCCCGCATGGAAGAATCTGAAACATCGGCATCCTGTTACGATCGTGTCTACGAATCACCACGGCCAGAACTCTTTCTTAAAGCGACACCGCATCGTGTTTCCGGTCCAGGACAGCCATTGCGGATCCGTCAGGATGCGACTTGGAATGTCCCTGAACCGGAAATAACCTGTGTAGTCAATTCGCGATTGGAACTGGTTGGTTTCACCGTCGGAAACGACATGAGTTCCCGTGACATCGAAGGGGAAAACCCGCTTTACTTGCCACAAGCCAAAGTATATCGCCAGTGTGCCGGGTTGGGTCCCTGTATAACCCTGGCCGCTGATATGCCTGCTCGCGAGGAGACTACCATCCGTTTGGAAATTGAACGCGCGGGTGAAACTGTTTTCCAGGGAAAAACCAACGTCGATCAAATGGCCCGGACATTTGAGTGTTTAATCGAATACCTGGGACGCGATCAGGAATTCCCTCACGGCGTGTTGTTGATGACGGGAACCGGCGTGGTTCCCGAAAGTGATTTTACGTTGAAAGCAGATGACGTGGTCCACATCACTATCGATGGGATTGGCACTCTGACCAATCCCATTGTGCAAGGTTAGTTGTCCGGTCACCGGTCGTGACACGTGACGTTCTATAGCAAACTGTCAGTCAGACGAGAAAAAATTAAGATGCAACCAGTACTTATTAATGGCCAGTGGCGTGATTCTACCGGGACGGATTCTTTTCAAGCGGAAAATCCGGCAACCTGTGAATTGTTACCAGATGTGTACCCGGTCAGTTCCTGGGAGGACTGCGACGCTGCCCTGGAAGCTGCGACAGCAGCAGCCGAGGCGCTCTGGGATTTACCCGGGACAATTCTGGCCGATTTTCTCGAAGCTTATGCAAGTCAAATCGAGGAACGGGCTGAAGAGCTTGTTGAAATGGCTCACTTGGAAACAGCACTTCCCAAGTCACCACGCCTGGCTGACATCGAATTGCCACGCACGACTGGCCAGTTGCGCCAAGCTGCAGCTGCGGCCCGCAACGGGTCCTGGAGCCTGCCAACGATCGATACTAAAACCGGGATTCGATCGGTCTACCGGTCCCTTGGACCCGTCTGTGTGCTGGGTCCAAATAACTTCCCGTTTGCCTTTGGAAGTATTTCCGGGGGTGACTTTGCCGCAGCGGTTGCTGCCGGAAACCCGGTGATTGCCAAGGCTAACTCGTCCCATCCCGGGACCACGCGACTATTTGCCGAGGCAGCCCAGTTGGCTGCGGAGCAGACGGGTTTACCAGCCGGGACCATCCAATTGCTCTACCGAATGCCCCACGCCGATGGCGAACGACTCGTTGCCGACCCTCGCATTGGAGCGACCGGATACACGGGCAGTCGCAATGCTGGCCTTGCTTTAAAAGCAGCTGCCGATGCCAATGGCAAACCGATCTACCTGGAGTTGTCCAGTGTGAATCCAATTGTCGTGCTACCAGGGGCCCTGGCAGAACGAGGTGCCGAATTGGCCGAGGAATTTACCGGCAGTTGCCTGATGGGAACCGGGCAGTTTTGTACCAATCCGGGGCTGGTCATGCTGGTCGATGGCGAAGCGACGAGTGCTTTTGTCGAGGCAGTGACACAAGGTTTTCAAGAAGCTCCCGTGGGAACGCTATTGTCTCGAAGTGTACAGTCATCGTTGCAAAATAACTTATCGGTTCTGGTTGAGGCTGGTGCTCAGTTACTAGCGGGCAATACGAGCGTGGAAGAAGATCGATGTTGTTTTGCTAATACCCTACTCCAAATCACAGGTGAGCAGTTCGTGGCGGCTCCTGAAACGATGCAGACAGAAGCTTTTGGAAACTCGTCTTTGCTGATGGTTGCGAGTTCCACGGATCAGGTATGCGAGGCTATTGATCAGTTGGAAGGAAATCTAACTGGCTGTATTTATTCTCATACCGGTGGTGAAGATGATGCGGATTACGATCGTATTGCTCCCCGGCTGAGGCAGCGGGTTGGTCGCTTGCTGAATGACAAGATGCCCACGGGCGTTGCTGTTAGTTCAGCGATGAACCACGGGGGGCCTTATCCAGCCACGGGGCATCCGGGATTTACAGCTGTCGGGATTCCGGCATCGCTGATCCGTTTTAGCATGTTGCAGTCTTACGACAATGTACGATCGCATCGCTTGCCGGCCATCTTGCAGGATGCCAATCCGACCGGTGAAACCTGGCGACTGATTGATGAGCAATGGTCTCAGGCTGCGGTCAGTTAATCGGCAGTTTTGGTGGTTTAACAGGCTCCGCGCGGCAGATTTATAGGATCACGATTGGCCGTAATTAAATGCGCATGGTAGAAAATTGCCAACTGAGCCATAATGACGCGGCGTTATAGAGTTGACGGCCGTTGCTAAGAACCAGCCTGTTTCATGGGGTGATGACGTATGATCTGTTCTAAACGTTTCCAATTGTTTTTCGGACGAGTGGTTTCTTATGGACTGTTTGCATTTATGCTCATGCCACTCATGGCTGCGGAGGCTAGATTCCAGGAAAAAGGGTCGCCTCAAAAACAAGAGACGAAGCAAGACGAACCGGCGTCGGGGCAGGCCTTGTTGGACGAAGCTTTTGAATTGAAGTTGACGGCTCGCACAGGAGAAGATTTTGCCAAGGTTGTTCAGCGATGCGAAGAAGCAATCAAGAAAGGGCTCGATAAAGAAAACGAAAAATTCGCCCGTCAACTGATCACGGCAACACTCTATCAGTATGTGGCGCGCGTTTGTGATCCGATTATTAAAAATGAGCGTCCCGATCCCAGTTGGGCACAGCGTCGCACCGTCGCGCTGCCACTCTTGAAAAGAATTTTAGAAGTTGACGATGCATTTGGTGATGCCTTGATTTTGACTGCTCGCTTGGAAATGTTTCCTGGTGGTGACGTAAAACGTAGTCGTCAGATGCTGGATAAAGCAGTTGTTGTTTTTAAAGAAGACAACGAAAAGTTGTCGGAAGCTCTCGTGCTGCGAGCACGTTTTGAAACGGACAACCAGAAAAGAATGGAAATCTTGGACCGTGCTGTTAAGTTGGATTCGTCCAATACAGATGCCTGGCAAGCGCGAGCCCTGGTGCAATTGCGTGAAGGTAAATTTGAACAGGCCGTCCAGGACCTTGAGACACTACTGAAAAAAGATAAGGATAACTATCTCGCCACGCTGGCCCTGGCCGAAGCGATGGCCAATCTCAAGAAGACGGATGAAGCGATCGAACTTGCCGGTCGAGCTATCAAGCTGGAACCCGAAGCGCCACAGGCTTACGAGTTGCGAGCTCGAATTTATGTTTTGACCAGCGCCATGGATTTGGCACTAGTGGATGTGAACCAGGCTCTCCATTTACAGCCTGGGTCGTATACTAGCTTGCTGCTCAGAGCACGCCTGTTCCAGGCTCAGGAAAAATTCGATGAAGCACTCAAGGATGTGGAAACGGCGATAAAGGTTCGTCCTAAAACAGTATCAGCGCTTTTTCTG
>CAZXJC010000823.1:0-3432 GCA_964640885.1 uncultured Pirellulaceae bacterium
TGACGCCTTTCCTGAAGAGCAACATCACCATCGCGTCCACCTGCCGTTCCCAGTAGGCGGCATCGTGCTCGCGGCGGTCGATGGCCTCCGCCGGCAGCCACCCCATGTCGTGGGGTCCGATCCTTTCAGGGTAGAAGCACAAGCTGGTGTCCATAACCGTGGTCCTCTCTCCCGTTGTTGCATAAACGCCCATACGACCCACCTTCGCAACCAGCTTCAGCCCGTGCCGGACCACCCAGTCGACCGCGGCTACCGTCACCGGGCCGCCCCGGCCGGCCAACTTCATCCGCACTCCCGCCTGGCCGAGCAGGTCGCCGGCCCGATCGAAGAGAATTCGGAGCCCACCCTGCCGCTCTGCCACGTCGACCATGGCCACCAGGCCCCGTCCGTGTAATCGCCACCGCGATCTGCGGCGCAGCCATCCTTTCACCGCCCTCGGATCCTGCAGCACCGCCTGCCGCAGCATCGGCCCGATTCTCACCTCGAGAAAAATACGCTTATAGGCGGATAGTCCGGGCCGAGTCGGGCTCTTGACCTGATCCCCGCAAAGGACCTTCGTCCTCTTTGACCTACCACCTAAGAGATTGAGATGGCTGAAAGAAACCTCAGGGTAACACTGAACGGCACCGGATTCGCCGCCGACTACACGGTCGGCACCTACGGGATGATCCCGCACAAGAACGCGGTGACCATCGAGCTGGCCGGCATCACCTCGGGCCGCATGGAGAACGCCGAGCAGTTTGCCCGCGATCGCGGTGTCACACGGGCGTTCGCAGACCACGCCAAAATGCTCGCCGCCGTACAGCCCGACATCGACAACATCTGCTGCGCAAACTACGCCCACGGCCAGTACGCGATGGAGGCGGCCAACGCCAGCGTGCCCGTGATCGTCCTGGAGAAACCGCCCATCGTATGGCCTGGGTACGTCGAGGGCCGCGAGGCCGACGCGGCGACCCGCAAGGTCGAATCGATGGCCTACCTGGCGACCGTGCTCGACGCCGTGCGGGCGAGCGGCTCCAAGCTGCTCTACGCCGAGGACTTCGTCTACATCGATGGCGTCAAAGGCCGCATTGAGGTGGTAACCGAAGCAGTCCAGGGCGGCAGTGGCAAGGGAAAGATTCTCTACCAGCGCGGCATCTGCGCCCACCAGGGATCGCACGCGCCGGCCTACGCCACCCCCTCCAAGTCGGGGGGTGGAGCACTCTTCAACAAAGCCTGCCACCCGCTAGGCACGGTGCTGTACCTCAAGCAGGTCGAGGGCATCCTGCGCGACGGCCGGCCAATCCGTCCGCAGAAGGTCTCAGCGGTAGCCCAACAGATCCTCAAGCACCAGCCCGAGTCGTCAGCGGAGCACTTCCGCGTCATGCAGAACGTCGACGACTTCGGATCGCTGACCGTCGTCTTCGAGGACCAGACGGTCGCCGAGGTTCTCGGGCACGACATCAACATCAGCGGGATCCGCAACGACGTCTCGGTGATCGCCGACTTCGGGCAGTACGAGATGCGGGGCTATCCCAACAACGAGAACGAGCTCTTCCTGCCAGCGGGCGGGGTGGCCGGCAACCTGCTCTTCCGCGAGAAGCTGCCCACCGCCGAGGGCACCTCCTTCCCGCGTCCCAAGCAGTTCCACGCCCACGGCTACGTCGGCGAGATGGACGACGCGGTCGACTGCGCCCTGCAGACCGCTCGGCATCCTCAGTCGGGGCCGCTGATGGCCTGGGACACCATGGCCCTGCTAATGGCCAGCTACGAGTCCGCCGAGCGGGATTCCGCTTTCGTCGACGTCACCGAGTACACCCACGGCCGCGAGTTCACGCCGAACGAGATGCCGCAGCCGGAAGCGGTCGGATCCGTTTTCCAACGCTCATGAGCACCCTTCTCGACTGCCACACGCACATCACCAACCAGCGATCGATCGGCGGCGTCTTCGCCCACCTCAAGCGCTACGGCGAGGGCCGCTCGGTACTGCTGCCGATCGCCCCCGGCGACTGCACCGACGTCGGCCCCGACAACCACGAGTGGCGTGTCGAGCTCACCGTCGAAGCCTACGAGCGCCACGGCGACCGGGTCATCCCCTTCTGTCACATGAACCCCCTCATCCGCGACACCATGGACCAGCTACGTGCCTACCACGAGGCCGGAATCTTCGTCGGCTTCGGCGAACACAAGGTCCGCATCGCCTGCGACCAGCCGGCCTCGATGCAGATCCACCGGTTCTGCGGCGAGGTCGGCTGGCCCGTGCTCCTGCACTTCGACCACCAGGACTTCCACAACTACAACGTCGAGACGTTTCACAAGGTACTCGAAGCCTGCCCGGACACCCGTTTCATCGGCCACGCCCAGTCCTGGTGGGCCAACCTCAGCGCCGAGGTCGTGCGCGACTACCAGTCACCCGACTTCGAGGAATACTCGCGGGGGCCACTCGTACCCGGTGGCCTGATCGACCGCTGGCTCAAGCAGTATCCGAACCTCTACACCGATCTATCGGCCCGGTCCGCTTTCTTCGCGCTGAGCCGCGATGCCGAGTTCACGCGGAGCTTCCTGCGGCGCCACCGCGCCAAGCTGATGTGGGGCAGCGACTGTCCCTGTCTCGATGGGGAGGGCAACCTGGCTGACGGTCGTACCCGGAACTGCCTGTCCGGACTGCTGCTGCCGCTGCTGCGCGAGCAGTGCGAGAACGAAGACCACTACGAGGACCTGGTGTGCCGCAACGCCGAGCGATTCCTCGGCCTCTGATCCGAATTCATCGAAACCACGACGAGGAGCGAACGAAATGAGCGATCTGCAGAAGTCAGTCCTGATACCGGAAGGGGTCGCCCCGCCGAGCGGCAAGTACACCCACGCCATCAGGGTGCGCGGCGGCGAGCTGCTCTTCATCTCGGGACAGGTGGCCATCGACCCGGCCGGAGAGTTCGTCGGCGAGAACGATGCGGCCGCCCAGACCCGGCAGGCATTCGACAACATCGGCAATGTCCTCAAGACCGCCGGCGGCAGCTTCGACGATGTGGTGGAGCTGATGTGCTACATTGTCGGCCGCGATTCTATGCCGGGTTACATGGAAGCGCGTACTACGATCTTCGAGGAGACCTTTCCGGACGGCTACTACCCGACGGCTACCCTCCTGGTGATCGAAGGACTCGCCGACAAGCGCTTCCTCGTCGAGGTCTCGGCAGTAGCCGCCCTGCCCTGATCACGAACTGCGCGACATGCCCGCCATCATCGGAATGCTCCTGCTCGACGAGACCATCCGACGGATGGGCGGTCGCGGTGACAACTGGCACACCACCTGGGCGGCCAACGGCAGGCAGTACACCGCCATGTGCGCCGGTACCGGGTTCGCGGATGTGCCAGGGCACGACGGCACTTTCTACATCAGCCGCGTCTATGCCATCAACGGGGAGCCACCCGAGCACTCATTCGAGCACCTGCCGG
>CAZXJC010000824.1:0-7139 GCA_964640885.1 uncultured Pirellulaceae bacterium
TTTCTATCGGGTTTACGGTGCCTGATTGACTGAAGCGGTTATTCTTGGCATGGTTGAAGGATTGGATTAGTAGTTTTTACTGTGATCTGAGGATTGGACTGGCACTGAGCGAGGGTAATTAAGGCGATGGCGACAGGTGGATCAAAACTGGCGGTAGTATCAGCTCTGGTCGGAAACTTTATCGTGATGATCGCGAAGTTTATCGCGTTCCTGGTAACACGTTCTGGCGCGATGTTGTCCGAGTCCATTCACTCGCTGGCGGACTTTCTCAACCAGTTGTTGTTGTTGATCGGGATTGAACGTTCTAATCGGCGTCCGGACACTGATTTCCAATATGGCTATGGGGCCGAACGCTACGTTTGGGCGCTTATATCTGCAGTGGGAATTTTCTTCCTGGGTTGCGGGGTAACGTTGTACCATGGCATCACTGCCTTGTTGCATCCCCATCCTATGCACCATTATGGGACGGCGATGATTGTCCTGGTGTTTTCGTTTATCGTCGAAGCCTTCGTGCTGGTTATGGCAATTCGAGCGATGCGAAAAAAAGCAGAACATTTACCGTTCTTTCAGTATCTGCGAACGCAAGCTGATCCAGCAGGCGTGGCGGTTATCCTGGAAGATACAGCGGCCTGCGTTGGCATCGTGATCGCCTTTGTGGCGATCCTGATGACACAGATCACCGGTCAGCCCTACTGGGATGCGCTTGGTTCGATTGCAGTGGGCCTCTTGCTGGGAGCGATTGCTATCTGGCTGATTCATCGGAATCGTGAATTGCTGGTTGGAGCAGCGATGCCATCTCACTTGCGCCAACAGGTGTTGCAGATTCTTCAGCAGAATCCGACGGTTGAAGAAGTTGTTGACTTGCGCAGCAGGATTCTGGATACCGAAACATATCGTGTCAAAGCAGATGTTCGATTTGATGGACAGGAATTGGCGAAGAGAATGGAGACAGATCTCAAGGCTGCCTTTGAAAAAATAGAAACCTATGAACAGTTTGCTGAATTCATTGGTCAATATGCTGATGATTTGATTGACGAACTGGCTGATGAGATTGATGCGATCGAGCAGAAGATTCGACAGAAGGTGCCGAAAGCACAGCACTTGGACCTGGAGGCTGACTAGAGCATGAGTACGATTCGTATAGGGATTGTTGGATTGGGTGCAAATACCCGCTTGCGACACATACCAGGTTTATTGGCTTGTGATGATGTAGAAATCCACGGCGTTTGTAACCGCAGTACCAAAACGACTCGTCGCGCAGCAGTTGAATATGGGATCCCAAAATACTATGACCAATGGGAGGATTTGGTAGCCGACCCGGACTTGGATGCGGTTGTTATAGGGACCTGGCCCTATTTGCACTGTCCGATAACGCTGGCTGCCTTGCAAGGAGGAAAACACGTCCTGACGGAAGCGCGAATGGCGATGAATGCCGCCGAAGCTCATCAGATGTATGCTGCCAGTCAGGCTCATCCAGAATTGGTGGCTCAAATCGTACCAAGTCCACTGGGATTACGTGCTCATCAGGTGGTTTCTGAGATATTAGACTCAGACACGATTGGTGATTTACGCGAAATCGTTGTCTTGGCTACCAATGACTCGCTGCTTGACCCAACCACTCCGCTCCACTGGCGACAGTCTGAGCAGTACAGTGGGTTGAATATGCTGGCACTGGGAATCGTCCATGAACCGCTGGTTCGGTGGGTTCCTGATCCGGTCCGCGTGCTGGCTCAAACACAGACGTTTACTAGAGGTCGTTCTGATCCGGAGACGGAAGAGATGCAGCAGGTTGGTACGCCGGACAGTGTCCATGTCCTGACGGAACTACCCAATGGAGTGCGTGGCCTTTACCACTTGAGTGGTGTTTGTCACCAGGGACCGACGACGCAAATTCATCTCTACGGTACGGCAGGTACTCTCAAGTACCTGTTGGCACCTGAAGATAAACTATTGCTATCTCGAACGGACGAGGTTCAGTTTAACGAGGTTCCCATCCCTGCTGAGAAGGTTGGTGGTTGGCGCGTTGAAGAGGAATTTATAAACGCTATTCGTGGAGAAGAGAAAGTTAAATTCAATGACTTTCGCACCGGCGTTCGCTA
This sequence comes from uncultured Pirellulaceae bacterium, assembly GCA_964640885.1. GTDB lineage: Bacteria > Planctomycetota > Planctomycetia > Pirellulales > Pirellulaceae > JAZADA01. Next base: position 2,100 of record CAZXJC010000824.1, read on the forward strand.
CATGGAGTTCACCGAAGCGGTGGCACTGAGTTCCCGGGAAAGACGGTCGGTCGATTTGCCCCTCTAGAGGCAGGCTGGTTTCACGGGTTTCCCTAATCAGCGCTCTGAAATTGAGACCAGCCAACTTGGCTGGCTTTGCAGGCTACTTGTCTTCCAGTGGCCTTCTTGAACATCGATGAAACTGCCTTGAATCGCAGCAAGTTTGCCGTTCTGAGAAAAATTGTCCGGGAGAACCAGGATGATCCCGTCTTCCGGATGCCCGTGATAACGCTTGTTGGCCAGGTGCTTAAGGCTGCGCAAGTGGGCGTGTTCGACCAGGACGCGTTGCTTGGCCAGTGGTAAAGCGAGGGCATGTTCGAGGATGTAATAGGTTGTTGTTGGTCCCGATTTTAGCTCCGCCAGTTCTTGATAGAATGCTACAGCATTTCCTGAGGGATCGAGCAAGTCGTGGCGAACGCCAAGTGGACCGGTTCGGGCGCTGGCGGTGCTGCCGCGAATTACCGTTTTGTAGGTTGCCGTGGCAGTTCCATAGAGACTGGGAATAACGATGAATAACCCGAGTGTGATCGTTCCGACCAGTCGCGTCCGCTGCTGAGGTGACTTTAAGGCCTGGACGATACTGGCCAGTAACCAGGGCAGGAAGGCGATGGCCGCTGGCCGTAAGAACCGTGAATCCATGTGGATGGCACTGCCGGCGAAAATCAACCCGCTTAAGGCGAGAGTAAAGACGACCAGGTGAACGACAACAACTGTTCGGATGAGTTGGATTTGTTGTGATGGCAATTGTGGATTCCACACGGTATTGGTCGCCAGTTTTTCGTCATGGTTGGTTGCTTCGGCATGCTCCCGGCGTAGCAGGTACCAGAGCGAGATTAAGATACCCAAAGTGAAAGGGGCCAAGAGCGTAACCTGGCCGTCTCCATAGCGTCCGATGGCTGGCAACCAGGAGCCTTGATTGTCTAACAAGAAAAGCCGTGCCACCAGGCTTTCTAAATCTGTGATAGCAAATGTCCAGGCCCCTGGAGCCCAGCATAGTGCAGTCCATTGGATCCCGCTGCGAACGGTACCGGGATTTCCGGAGGGGAGCAGTCCGGTTAGCGTAACCAGTAAGGTTCCCACCATTGCTCCTGCGATCCAACAGGAGAGTCGGTTGAAGGGAACCTGGTAGCGGATTACCACTACGATCCAGGCCACAGCGATACCCAGTGCGGAGAGTCCGGCACTATATTTGACCGTTACCAGTAAAGTGGTGAGTATAGCTGCCAGGAGAATGGCAGTGGCTGATCGCCAATGGTTGAGACGAGTTGTCGTCATGCACTGAAGGTTTGCCAATAGGACCCAGGGAAAGAGGGCCCAAAAAAGGAATTCCCCGGCGTCATAGACATTGGCGTTGGCGTGGGTATAGCGAAAGGTCAGAAAAGCGGCCACGATCCAGGGGAGCAGTTTAGGGCTCAGCAGGCGACGAAAAAAACATGTCCATCCCCAGATGCCCACTGCCCAACCGCAGAGGAAGACCAGTTGCAGGGCTTGTCCCCAGTTGAGTCCAGCGCGGCGCAGTACGTATGGTATGGCGCTATAGGAGGCGGGCCACCAGGTAATCCTGGTGGTAACTTCCTGGCCCAGGTCTTGGGGATTGACTTCGATCAGGGTGTGGAAATCGTGTTCTTTACGTTGCTGGTACTGCTCGGCAGCGAGTAAACAGGTTCCGGCGTCAGTCATTACTTCGGGTTTTTGACGCCAGGCGAGCAAGAGAGTGGCCAGCAGCAGTAACCAAACGCACCACCACCCGATGAGTGTTTTTCGGGTGCCTGCGAGAGGCTGATTTTTCATGCTGGTGAATCGTCCAGTGGTGGCCGCCATAAGGGCAATTGGGGAAATATGGTTTCGACAGTTTCGAATGCAATCCGTGTGGAGAGCTGAAGCAGTCCCTGGTCAACCGCATCTTGAACATTGAGATGTCCGAGCAGTAATTGGGTTAAGACCGCTTCGTCGCAGCGCAAGTGACTTCGACCAGACTTTCCTTTGACCAGTTTAACGCTTCGTGGGGTGAAGAGGATTTGGTACCACTTGCCGCGAATTTCAAGTCCCAATTCGAAGGGGCGAGTAATCGCTGCGGCTTGCGCTCGCTGGATAATTTCTTCACGCAAGTGATCAAGTAGCTTCAGTGGATCGAACATCTTGATCATCGTGAAGACGCCGTTGCTGTCTTCCGAATCGTGGTAGTATCCGCCCGCAGATTGCAAGAACTCGTGAAGGGGATTTCCAGGAGGTGCGTCGATACTAATCGGTCGATCTTTGCTTTCAATAATATCCGCACAAGCACGATTAACGAGCTGGTAGGCCGCTTGTTCGTGTCCCTTGGCAGTCATGATTTCAAGGATGCGCCCGTAGCGGATAGCAGCGTAACCAATGATTGCTTTATGAGACTCGGCTAACGGTAATTTGTCTGGCCCATCAATGGCGACGTAAATCCGTTCAAACCCGCGGCGGCTAAATAACCACTGCCAGTAATCCTCGGTACGTAGCAGCGGACCATAACTGTTGAGAGTATTTTCCTGGTACAGGTGGATCAGTGCCTCCTGTTCAACATGTCGCCAGAGCCGAATGTTGTATTGTTTTGGTTCCTCTTTGAAGGGCTGGCTGATCGATACTGGTTGTTGCTGGACCTGCTTAGCTCCCAGCGTGGAAAGAATGTTGCGGGCATCAGCCGTTGAAAAGCTGTGACGGCTCGACACGGTCCAGCCATGTTGTCGATAGAAGTCGGGAACATTGGTTTCCAGGATTCCCAACAGGGATCCTTCCCGAATCATCTGCTGTTCAGCAGCTTGTAATAGCGCTGAACCAATTGCTCGCTGACGGTATTCCGGGGCAGTTGCCAGTTCACAGAGGTTGCTAACCGGCAGCAACTCGACCCCAAAGTGCATTTGTTGTTGTTGAATCCTGACGTGACCAATCATCTGCTTGCGATGCTTGACGATTAACCGGTCTGAAGGTTCGTAAAACGGATTTTCCAGTTGAGCTGTAAATTCTGCCGAGGTGGGACCATGAAAGACATCCAACAGAAACTTGTGGATTGCCAGGTGATCGCCCGCACGAGCTGCGGTAACAACTGGGTCTTGAGACTGCTGTGCCGGTAGTACGGCTGTACCAGGCGGGCTTGTCTCGCTCCGACCGGATCGTTGTAGCTTCCTGACAACGTCCGCAGGACTCGTTGAACTCATGTCCAGAATCCCTTCTAGAAATTATTGTCGATCCATCATCGTTCCATCAATTACGTCATAGACTACAAGCCCTCACGGGAAAGTGCCAGTAGGAGCGGACATAAAGTTTTTTGGGGGAATAGGCAAAAAGAGAATTCGCGCGAGCCCAGCAAAGAGCGTTGCTCAGCGTCGGTTTCCAGTTTTTGACGCTGTTTTGACAGTTGGTCTCGTGACTTTGTTGTAAAAGCCTGCAACTGCTGATTGATTTGAGCAAGTTGTTGATGCCAAGCGGCAGTCGGAGACTGACCGGACTGTACGGTGGCCAGCAGTGCTTCTTTCTCAGAAATATATTCTGCCAGACGCGAGTTCGCTTCTGCCGGCCCGTCAGTTGACTCCGAGAGGTAGAGTTCCGGGGAAAATTTGATTTCCCGTAGTTGCCGATCCAGGTCACGAATCGATTCTTCCGGGCAATCTGGTAAATCAATGGGCAACTGAAGCGTGGCTGTGGCGACCAGGAAATCCGGTGGCTTAAATCCAAAAAACCGCTGCACGATAACATCAGTGAGTTGATCATAACGACCGCCACCGATCCCATGAACAAACAGATCGCTTAACATGAGCCTGGCGTACATCGTCGTTGTTAAGGCTCGCGGTCGGAGGCAAATTCCCTGTTCTTGCTGTGCGGCAAGCTGCTCGACGAGAGATTGACCATCCTCCTCAGTGGGCATTGATAACTGGCAAGTTAACTGCTGCTGGTTGGTTAACTCGATTTGGCCCGCCTGATGACGAACGAACAAAGGGAGCCGTTGCGGGTCCGCAGTGGACCAAATCCAAAAAGGTGCTTCGAACCAGTCCCCATCTTTTTCGAGAGCGGGCACCGGGTGAGATTTACTTCTCAGCCGGTAAGCCTGCCGATATTCTGCCAGGCTCGTATTGTGGATTTCCCAGAAGCGAGGTAGCTGAGACAAGATACCAGCCAGGAACCAGCAGAAAGATTCACCGTTGCAGACCGTGCTCAACGGCACATCCAGGTTATGAATGCCCCACTGCTGTTCTAGCAGGTGTCGTCCACGGGCCAGCGCCAGTCCGAGGTTGCCGGTTGCCTGCTGGGCTTCGATGACCTGGGGCCACAGCGATTCTACCAGGGGATCGTCGAGCCAGCCGGCAGAGGCAGTTTTTACACGTCCAGCAAAGGAAGTGAAAAGGTCCTGGTCAAGCACGCTACGAGCTTCAAAAGGAATGGGGCTGGTGGTTTGATCATAAGCAATAGTTTCGACCGCTGGCTCCGCGGTAGTCCCACTTGGCACCTTAATGGCAGGCGTGGTGAGTGTTGCATTGTCAATCAACAAGTTAACCGTGACCGCTGACAACCTCTTGGAGAGTGTGGCGGCCAGGAAATTCTTGAACCAGACACCAGCATGAAACAACTCGGGTTGATGACCGAGTAGCACGATTGGTGACGTGTCAGTTTTCTCGCAGCTACTGGGATCAAGGTACTCGGAAGAATGCTTGAGTGCTTGTGCGCACAACTCGTGACGTGCCGTTGCGACAATTTCAGACCAGGGCTTCCCTAGCCAGCTTTGCTGATCCTGGCTGGGCAACTGCGCCTGATATTGCGCAAGGGAAGTCTCTGCAGTGGTCACCGTCGGGCTAATGAGAGCCTGGCCATGTTCAGTTGGTGCCCGCAGTCGCTTGCTTGGAAAACTCTCTATTGGAACCATTGTTGCCATTCCTCTGGCGACGCATGCGAGACAAACAGTCGTTATTCCACCGAACGCAGCGTACCTTTGTCAGCATACGGTCCCGGAAAGAGGATGAAAACCCGTCGCTGTTTCAGAGG
>CAZXJC010000825.1:0-5802 GCA_964640885.1 uncultured Pirellulaceae bacterium
AAGGCTCCCTTCGGGAAAACTAGTCAACTGGCTGGCTTCTCCACCAGCAACATTAATCAGGTAGATTTGCGGATGTTCTTCTTCCCGTTCACTGACAAAAGCAATCTGCTGACCACTGGGTGACCAGCGCGGCGAACGGTCTTTCTTACCACTAGTAAATTGACGCGGCTCACCACCCGCCGTGTCAGCCAGCCATAACTGGGTCAGGTAGTTATTTTTATCACCAACCTGTTTGACAACAAAAACAATCTGGCTGCCGGTTGCTGAAATTTGCGGATCAGAAACGAGCTTGAATTGCTTGATGTCTTCAGCACAGATCGGCCGTCGTTTTCTTCTTACCATTCGCTTCTTTGCCATCGTTCGTACCTGTCATCTTTAATGCGATTGTTGAAGCAAAAATGTCCGCCTTAGACCGGCCATTTACCGAGGTAAGTTGTACCGTAAGGAACGAATCTTCTGAAGATCCCTGGCCGATCCCTGGCCGCTAAAAAACGCTCCTTATGTATTCTCGTTACGTCTCCCAGGAAAGCTTCCTAAACTGCACAACCGGACGTTTCTCGTTGTCCCGAGATCGGCTGCGTGGTACGATGTGAGAGTTGTCCGCAATCGATAAATCCAGTCTCAAAAAAGAACCGGATTCCTATGCCCATCCCTATTGAATGTCCTGCTTGCGACGAAGCTTTTGCAGTGGCTGATAGTGGTGCTGGAAAAAAAGTTGCCTGCCCCCGTTGCGGTAATATCAATCGGATTCCCGGAGTTAAGGCGAGCAGCGATCCGTCGGCAGAAAAAGCTACCGAGCAAAAATCGCAACTGAAAGTTGCTAAGCGTCTTTCGGAGAAAGAGCCAGCGAAGCCTGCCCCGCCACCGCAACAACCTCCGCAGCTCACACCTCCGGTCGCAACCAGTACGGACACTCCCAGTGTCGCTCCAACTGATGATGCAATGGTAAGCATCCGGCAGGAATCGGAGACACCGTTGCCGCCGAGTCAACAAAGAAGAAAACGGAAAAAGTCACCTGCCGCGCTGTTGTGGGGAACCATCGCGTTGGGAGGCGTGGCCGTCATCAGCCTGGCTTTCTACACGAATCGCCTGGAAAGCAAAAAATTGCAACAAGGGTTAGCCAATCGGGACCAGGAAGCAAGCACCAGTCCAGAAAAACGTAGCGAACCGATCGATGGCAAGAGTGGGCAACTTGGCCCAGAAAACGCACAAAACAAAACAGACCAGCCGCCTCCCAAGGAAGAACCATTCGCTCCTTTTGAGAATGAAAAAGAACCAGACGATCCGCTGGTCAAGGGTTTTGGGGATGCAGAAAAACCAGCCCCCACAGAACCGGAAGATGACTCGTCCACCGGTCAATTCACTCCGGACGCCGTCAAAAGCCTGTTTCAGCAATGCCAGGACCTGCAATGGCAACCTGAAACACTCTCCGATTATGCCAAGTTGCAAGGACTGGCCAAGTTGATTACTGATTGTGGACGAGCGGGTGAAAACGAGACTTTCGACGCCGATCAAAAGGAAGCCATGCTCAAGGCGGCCGTGGAAGTCATGGAAACTCTCTCCACCACCAGTTGGGGTGATCAACTACAGATCAGCAGTATCAACAAGTTGGCTACCGCGGCCCTGCAGAACCGGCAGGAACTGGGAGTTTTTGCGTACGCCGAGGTTTACGCACAAGTAAACGGACAATTGGACGGTGCTAATGTCGTCTTCTTTAAACTGCTGGGGACCGATCAACATGTGGCCATTACGGTGAAAGAAAATAGCGGTCAGCTAACCACTGGCAGCCGCTGGTTGATCCTGGGCGAGTTTAATTTCTTACGCAGCATCCAACTCATGGATGGCAATACTGGTAACACGATCAAGGCTTGTGAAGTGATTTCCTACTACGTGATTGAAGAACCCAAGTAACCTTCAACCCCTATCGAGAAAACAATGATCCACAGACAACTTCGACGAATCTTGCTGGTCGGTCTTGCCATGGCGATCGCCTGGAGCGGAAGCCCGTGCCTGGCCCAATTAAAGCCGGTTAAGATTACGGGAGTTGTAGCAGGAATCTCGCCACAGGGGATTGCGATCCGAACAGAGAAAAATCAACTGATGCTGGCCTTAACCAGCCCCAATCGCACCGAGGATGGCGTTCGTTACCGGGGTATCCCAGTCCCGATGATCGAAGTGATTGGCGAAGAAAGTCCAAACTACCTGCAACCAGGCATGTGGGTACGTTTTCCTGCCAAGGTACAGGCCAAGCAACGCGTGGTCGAACCGGTCACGGAAATCACTATTATTGACGGTGCAAAATTAACAGCCTTTGGCGTGTTGCCAGCCGCACTTCCCGACCTTCCCAAGGAAGATGCACCCGCTCCAGACCTGAAAGTCGCAGAAGATTCACTGGTTATTGGACGGATTATTACAGCACGTCGCAATGCAATCACCGTCGTCTTTCCAGACAAAAAGACTCTCAAAGCTGGTGTCGCCAAGGATGCAATCGTGCGAGTAAAAACATCCGATCTGCGGTTTGTCAAACCGGGCTACCAGGTCCAAGCCGACGGAATGCTAGTCAAACCAACAAAGTTCTTTGCCACGGTAATGACAATTACGAAACCGGTCGTAGCACCTAAGGGAGCCAAGCCAGCAATTGGCCAGGTTGCCAACAAAGACCCGGTACCTAAGCCAGCGGTTCCGGCAAAGCCGGGAGCAGCCAAGCCGGCGACTCCAGAAAAGCCAGACCCCTTCAAGATTGGCAAACCTGACAGCCCGGCCAAACCTGCCGGTGAACCGACCAATGTCCGCGGAAAAATCTTGAAGATTAATTGAGCGGGCCAGTCCGAGAGCCCGAGCCTCACTCACTTGCGTAACATTGATTGTAGTTTGAGCGCATGATCTGTGAGAATTGCATCGATGCCGATCTCACTGGCAGTCTGCCAGTTTGCCAGCTCTTCTCCGGAAACTGTCTTGCCAGCAATAAAGACCCGTTTCCCCTTAGCATGAATCCGCTTGATCTCTTTGCCACTCGGCAGGTAACGGACATACACCCAGTCTGCTTGCGGATCGTTGATAGAATCAACCAATTCCTGGGAATTGTGAGCCACATGGGCAATGTGGGCTGATTTACTGGTCTGGTAGAGCCGACCTCGCACTGCAGCATCGGTGATCGTGTTGCCGATGAACAGCAATCGATCCAACACGCTATGCCGATTGGCTAATTGGATTAGTTCCCGTTCCACCTTCACATCATCCTGCTTGATATCAACCGCGATCACCACCTCGGCCTGGGGATAGCGGGCCAGCAGTTGAAACACCTCGTCGATCGTAGGGATCGTTTCTCCTCGAAAAGCTGGTGAGAACCAGCTACCGGCATCCAGCTTCTTCAGTTCAGCCAGCGTGAACTCCTTGACCGCTCCGGTTCCATTAGTGGTTCGGTCGACAGTTCGGTCATGGATACAAACCAGTTGATTGTCCTTGCTACGATTGACATCCAGTTCAAATCCGATCCGCAGTTCCAGGCAGGCACGAAAATTGGCGAGTGTATTTTCCGGTGCATGCAGCAGCAGTCCGCGATGAGCCACCGCCAGCGAACGAACTTTTTCAGGAGGGGCAGCCCACGTGCCATTTGCGGGCAGCAAGAACAAGGAAGTAAGACTAAGCACAAATACCTTCGCGTAAGCCATCCTGCCGATCTCCTGTAAGTCAGACTGTAATTCACAAAAAAGCGGCTCGCTTCTCAGATGAAAAACGAGCCGCCTGAATTTCTATCCGTTCAAGCCAACTGGCATGAACAGATTGTCACGCTTTAAGCCTAGTTCAAGATCTTTGCCGTACTCTTGATGACTTTATCGACATCCTGCTTGGTCAACGTTTTCTTGCCAAAAGCCACGTTGGCTTTGACTTGTCGACCGGACCACATCAAGACCGTCACATCAGCATCACGTGAGATGCGATAATTCGGCGGACCTTCTTCCGTCTGGAAAACGGTTAGCGGCGTACTGGTGATCTTGTGTTCCTTGGCAAGAGCTTGCAGCTTCTTTTCCGCAGCAGCCGGGTCATCTCCCAGATACACGACAAAAGCTTTCATTTTCTTGCTTGAGTTCTTCGCAACGGTGTTGTCAATTTGCTTGACCAAACTGGCCAAGTCGTCGGTGATTTTTCGTGTAAAGACACTAACCACCGGGCTTCGACCGTACCGTCAGCGATAGCAAAGCGACTTGCCCTTGTTGGGGCCCGTGCAATCCTTGACGTTGAAGGCGCCGGCAGAATCACCTACCTGCAACCCCGACTTAAGTTCTTCGCCCATAGTTGGCGCACTAATTAGTGCTGCCACGATTAGAGCAGAAGGAATCATGATGTTCCGCATACTCGTCTCCTCACCCGTTAGTAGTAAAAAGGTTCTCGATCGCGTTTAGTCTAAGTCTCCACGGTAAGCCAGTCAAGTAACTGAGGCTACCCTGGTTCCACAAGCTCTGCGCGATTGTGACTACTATACCAGCATTTACTACGATTCTCTTGTGAACATTGAGCAAACAACTGATAGCTTCCGACAGTTACCAACAGGCCAAGTCGTTATACTGAATCTAGTTGGTAATACTTTTGGTAATTCATGTTAGCTGTCGTTAAGGGCGACTCGGTTCTGGCTATGACAAATTCTGACAACCAGTCCGACACGATGGTATCACAGCAATCTTTGCTGGCTCGAGCCATCGACCAGTTCGCCGAGTCTTGGAATCGGACAGAACCTCCTGCGCTCGATACCTTCCTGGCCACGATCACTACGTCTTTGCCACTGCAGCAAGAAACCATCCGTCGGCTAATGATCGAACTAATTCAAATCGATCTCGGCAATCGCTGGAGTTCGGTGAATCCCACCGATAGCACGAAAGATGCCATTACGATTGTTAGTGATACACAATCCACGATTGCTGCACAAAAAACAGCTCCGGCGGATCATTGGCTGCTGGAACAATATGCGACTGTTCTTCCACAGCTCGGCGCCCTGGATGAATTCCCCTTGGAGTTAATCATTAGTGAATACAAGGCGCGTCGCCGCTGGGGAGCTCATCCTCAAGTGGCCGAGTATGCTGAGCGATTCGGCCGTGACATCGGCAAACTAGAACAGGTCTTAGCCCATGTTGAAAAAGACCTGGATTCGGAGGGAACGCCTGTCACGGGGACTGCCGCAGGAGCCACGTCATTTATTACACCCCTGGAAATGGGTGGTGACTTTGGTTCTTACGAATTACTGGAAGAAATTGCTCGTGGTGGAATGGGAGTAGTTTTCAGAGCTCGCCAAAAAGGACTGAACCGGATCGTCGCCATCAAGATGATCCTTTCCGGGCAGTTGGCAACCGAGCATGACATTGAACGGTTTCATACGGAGGCAGCCGCAGCCGCACATCTACAACATCCCAATATCGTCTCTATCCATGAAGTGGGTTCGGTAGACGGGCAGTATTTTTTCTCGATGGAATACGTCGCCGGATTCAGTCTCGATGTCGTCATCAACATGAAGCCCCCGAGTGTGATCCAAGCAGCCCGTTGGACAAAAACGTTGGCCGAAGCGATTCACTATGCCCACCAGCAAGGTATCCTGCATCGTGATCTAAAGCCGTCAAACATCATGATTGACGAACAGCAAAACCCACGCATCACAGATTTTGGACTCGCCAAACGGATCCAAGCAGACAACAAGCTTACCTCGACCGGGCAAATCATGGGAACGCCCAGTTACATGTCCCCGGAACAGGCCGATCCCACGAAATTAACAATTGGCCCGTCCTCGGATATCTACTCACTGGGATCCATCCT
>CAZXJC010000826.1:0-3567 GCA_964640885.1 uncultured Pirellulaceae bacterium
ACCGCGTAGAGTTTGCCATACGTCCAATCGCTAACATAAAGTCGGTCTTGCCATGGGCGCGGAAAGTCGGCTCCGTAGCCAAGAGTGACACCGGTTGGCGAGCCCTGTCCCACATCGACTACCGGTGGCAGATTGTCGGTAAAGTAGGGAAGCCACTTACCGGTCCCAAATCGCCAGCCAAACTCGGCGCCGCTGACCACGTGACAAACCCGGGTCGGTCGATACCAGGGGGTACCGACGTCCATTTCCATATCGGCATCGTAGGTGAACAATTCGCCGTCCCGATTAAAGGCGATGTCATAAGGATTGCGAAATCCCGAGGCAACCAGCTCCCACTGTTTACCATCGGGCGAAACCTTGGCAATCCAGCCACCGGGTGCCATTACGTTCGTGTTATGGCCATTGCTGCATGGCTGTCGGGGCAGCAATTGATCCTCGTCCCAGTTTTTCGGAACACGGTATTTCCCAATTCCTTCAGGCAGGGTCGTGTTATTGCCAGCCACCATGTAGAGCGATTTACCGTCTGGCGCCAGGACAATGCTGTGAGGCCCATGTTCGCCACCGCGCCCTGGCAACGCCTTGAGCATAACCACCTGGTCTAATTGATCATCCCCGTCGGAATCGGTCACCTTGTAGAGTCCGGAGTCAAATTTGCCGCCACGATTAACGACCACGTAAAGACCATTAAAAGCGTAGAGTAAGCCTTGTGCTTCTCCCAACTGGACATTGATCTTTTCCAGTTTCACTTCCCCTGTTGCACCAACCGGAGGCGGTGTTACGCGATAGAGGCTCCCATACTGGTCACAGACAATCAGCCGTCCTTTAGGGTCAGCCGTCATACTGCCCCACGAACCCTGAGCCTGTTTGGGAACCGAGTAAAGCAACTCAACCTTAAACCCATCCGGGACCACCAATCCGGCAGGATCGGTTGCCGGTTCCGCAGGCGGGGCGGTGGAGGCAACTAGTGTCATCGACTTGATCGTCAACTGGGTCGGTGCCGAATGCGGATCAATGCGTAACTGGGTGATGGGATCCTGGGTGTAAAAATAGACCTCGTGCTTACTCGCTGCGCCGCGACCATTCATCTTAAAGCGGAGTGATCGTCCTTCGCTGGTACCCGGATTGCGCGACGTAGTCCAAAACAGATGCGTATTGCGCCGACCCTTGAATGCAGCCACGATGGTCAGCTTCTTACAGCCGGCAGGTCCGGTGACGGGAGCGATCATGTGTGGGTCATTCCCGGTTCCTGTCACTCGCAACCCATCCTTGGTAGCGTCCAGTTTGACTTGGACCAGTGGTTTCCACTGCGACCAGGATTGCTGGTCCTGCCAACTCTTGATTACATCCCCGGGGCTTTCCACGGCACTTCCGAAGGAATAGAACAGCCAAACACATACAATAAGTGTTGGCAAGCAAAAGTGAGTCGTACGTTTCATCAGCAGGCATCCTGGTAAATTCCGTGAAGCGAACAGTAAGCATTGTACACTGACGAAACGATATTGTGTCCTGCAGAAGATCCTGGAAACGTGATAGACTTAACCCATCCTATTACCAAGGGAGGGCAACATGAATCCGACCATTCCCACGATCGATGATGTCCAGAAAGCTGCCGACATTATCTATCAGCATCTTTCTCCAGCCCCCTTGATTCGCTCCCACCGACTCGAAAAAGAACTAGGGCTACCGGAATCTCGCCGCGTCTGGATTAAGGACTATGGCTGGACGCCGGTCGGCTCCTTTAAGTTACTGGGAGCCCTTAACTGGATGGCAGCTAACCTCGAGGCTGCTGGCGACCGTCCAATCGCAGCCCACTCCTCGGGAAACTTTGCTTCGGGGATTTCCTTTGCCGGTTATCGTTATGAAAAACGAGTAATCATCGTGATGCCAGAATCCGCTCCGCAGGTAAAGTTCGATCTGACCCGTTCGTTCGGCGCCGAGATTCGCACCTACGACATTACACCCGATCACGAAACGGGACGCCGCGATCAGCTCACCAAGGAAATTGCCGAGGAAGAAAATGCCCTGCAAGCCTCCCCCTACGACGACCCTCACGTGATCGCCGGCAACGGAGTCGGAGGCTTAGAAATCACCAATGCGCTCAAAGAACAGGGCAGGGGACTGTCCCAGTTCCTTTGCCAAGTGAGCGGAGGCGGCCTGATGGCTGGTCATGCCTTGGCTGTGGCCGATGCTTTCCCCACTGCCAACATTATCGGGATTGAACCAAGTGGGGCGACCGATTTCCAACAATCACTGGCGGCTGGTAAGCGCATCCGGATCGATCAGCCAACCAGCATTTGTGATGGCCTCTTGTCTTACGATGTGGGAGAGCACAACTGGCCTATCTTAAGGCGCACGATCGAAACTTCGCTGGCCGTCTCGGATGAGGAGACTCGCCAGGGGATGAAGTGGCTCTATGACAATCATGGGTTAAAGACCGAGCCATCCGGGGCGATTGCGACCGCGGCTGTTCTTTGTGGCAAAGCGCAACTGGACGGGGAGGGGGACGTGGTGATTGTGCTTAGTGGCCGCAACGTGGACGAAGCGGATTTCCGCGACTGGATTGACGTTGGAGAGTAGTCAGCGAAACAGCAACACGCGCAATCACTAAACGCACCAGCTGAGTGGATATGCGTGTCTGGGGCCCCCATCCCTGCTAAGCTGCCAACAATCCACTCATTCTGCAGACAGGACTGCTTGAAAAGTGACCTAAAACAGGTGGATAATGACGTCTTGAGTCATTCGCTGCTTGCGGGCACTAAGTTGCCGTTAGCAACCGTCATTATTCTTCTCTGTTAGCGGTGAAGGTTGGGACTTATGAATCAGCGACGCACCAGGCGACAGCGCGAATTACGGCGCCGTCGGGCCCGTAGCGGTTTTGCTCACCACTATTCCCAGGGTGGTTATCAGCGTTCCCTCTCGCACGAATTATTAGAAGAACGGCGGCTGCTAACTGGTAACGAGACACCGCACTTCGCTCATCTCTCCGATTTGACGATCCAGGAAGATACCGGTGCGATCATTGTTCACTTGGCAGAAATCAACGCTGGCGGTAATGAAGTCCAGCCGCTACAACTGACGGCTGTCAGCAGTGATACGGATCTGATTCCCAATCCAGTCGTTACTTATCCAGCCGGCGATTGGCTAACAAATGGGCTTGTTGCTGCCTATTCGTTTACTGGCAACGCCCTGGACGAAAGCGGCAACGGACATGATGGCTCTGTCACGGGTGCCTCCTTAACCACCGACCGCTACGGCACCGCAAACGGCGCTTATAGTTTCGATGGAACCGACGATTGGATCGACCTCGGCAATGTCGTTTCCCGCTATGACGTGATTACAATCTCCGCCTGGGTCAAAACAACTAGCACCGATTCCGGCGTAGTCAAAGGGATTGTCTCACAGCCAAGCGCCAACAGTCTCGGTGGAGCAAGAATAGGCGCTTATCAGGGCCAACTTGACGCAGGGTTTCTTCGCAACTCACCATTGGTCGTTGAAAGAGTCCTCAGTACAGAATCGTTCAACGATGGTAATTGGCATCTGGCAACCCACGTAAACGATGGATCGACC
>CAZXJC010000827.1:0-3966 GCA_964640885.1 uncultured Pirellulaceae bacterium
CAGAATGAGCCACTGTTGCGTCAGCGGGTGCGAGACCACCCGCCAGCCAAAGCGTCTGCGCGTCGAGCGCGCTCTGAGCAGCCGCGGCTGCGGCCTCCGCGCGGCGCCGCCGAAGGACGTCAGCGCGGCAGCAAGCGTGCCGCTGTAGCCGAGGGAGCACACGACGCCCAGCCACGCAGCGGCACCGCCGCGCGGTGCCCCGCTGTGCGGCACCGCCTGCGTGAGCGCTGCGCAGGGCGTGCCGCGGAGCGCGGTGTCCACCAATCGGTTGAGTATGCGCAGCGTTGCATTGGGCGGCGACGAGTGCCGCAGCAGCGAGCTCGCCAGGCTGCACAGACCACCCAGGCCCGAGGCGAACTCAGAGTGGCCCGCGTTGGCCTTGGCTCCGCACACGTTCAGCGGGTCGGAGCGGCGCGCACACTCCAGCGCCTCGACGGTGGCTTCTGCGTCGATCGGATCGGCGATGGCAGAGCCGCTGGCCGCCGACTCCACTCGGAGGAGCATCGATGGCGTCGCGTGCGCGTCGGCCACGGCCGCCCGCAGCAGGCCTCGCTGTGCTGGGCCGTTCGGAGCCGTCAAGCTGGCGCTCTTGCCGTCCTGGCGCACCGCGCTGCCGAGCCAGGCCATGCTGCCGGCGCCACCGGCTGCCGATGGCTCGAGCGCTGCCGCGCTGCACGCCTCCGAGCGCGCGTAGCCGTCTGCGAGCCGATCGAACGTGCGGCATCTGCCGGCGGTCGACAGGATGCCCACCGCCGTCAGCCGAAAGCTGCGCTCCGGCGTGAGGACGAGGTTCACGCCGCACGCGAGGGCAGAGGCGCACTCGTCGCGCGCTGACGCGCACACGGCGGCGTGGCTGCCCACGAGGGCCGACGAGCACGCGGTCTCGAACGAGATGCTCGGCCCGTTGAGCCCGAGCACGTACGAGATCCGGCCCGAGGCGATCGACAGCGTGAAGCCGGTCTGCGCAAACATGCTGCGGCCCGCGGGAAGCGTGCGCAGAACGTCGGCCCACTCCGACGCGCCGATGCCGACGAAAACGCCGGTCAGGCTGCCCGCAAGCCCGCGCCGGTCGTGTGAGGCGCGGTGCAGCGCCGCGTAGCCGCGCTCGAGCAGCAGCCGCTGCTGCGGGTCCATCGCCGCCGCCTCCGCGGGCGAGATGCTGAACGCGGAGGCGTCAAAGCGCTGCGCTGAGACGATGAAGCCCCCGTGGCGTGCGCTCGCCGCCGCAGCTCCGTGCAGGGCGCACGTGTCCCATCGCTCCCGCGGCACCTCGCCCACAATGGTGACGGCGCGCTCGAGCATGCGCCACACGGCATCCAAACTTCCCACGGACGCCGGCAGCAGCACGTCCTGCCCCGTGACCGCGTGGACGCGCGACGTCCCGGCCGGCTCGACCACCACGGCACTGCTCGCGGGGGCCGCCGTGGGGGCGAGGTGCTGCTCGATTTGACGCAGCGTCGGGAAGTCGAACACGAGCGTCGTCGGCGTCGTCGCGTCTGGCAGCTGCTGCTGCAAGAGGCTGCGGAACTCCATCGCGCCGAGGGAGTCGAGGCCCGCGTCCATCAGCGAGGCGTCTGCATCGACGCTGCTGCCGACCATCTCCTCCGCCAAGGCGAGCAGCGTGCGCAGCACGTTTGCTCGCTGCCTTGCGGCTGGCGCTGGCGCGCTGCTGCTCGGTGCGGGCTGGCTGGGGCGCGGTGCGGCTGGCGCCGGTGTGCGCGTCGCCCCGCCGCTGGCATAGCTGTAGCCGTCCGCCCTCTTGGGCGCGATCTGCACGCACAGAGCGTGCCCCGCTGGCCCGACGCCCACGAACTCGTACGAGCGTCGGCCCAGCGCGTCGACGGCACGCAAGTAGCACGCGTCCGTCGGTTGAGAATCGGCCACCGACGGGCGCCACCCGAATCGCCCATACGTGTGCGCGTACGCTGCGCACTGCTCGTCTATGACGGGGCCAGCGTGAAACGACCGCGCTTCGAGCTGCTCCTCCGCGCATGGGCCGATGTTGACGCGCCCGCAGCGCCGCAGCTGAAACATCGACGACGCAGCGCCGGAGCCGTACGAGAAGACGCACATGGGGCTGCCCGGGCGCGCGTCGCCCGTGCTGAGCAGCGCGCCGATGATGTTCGCGTGCACCGAGGCGCTGTGCATCAGGCCGATCCGCTTGAAGAGCCGGAGCGACCCGGCCACCTTGCTGTCGAACAGCGCCCGCACGGTCGCGTCCGGGGTCGCCGCGGACGGGGCGGCGCCGAGGCCGTTCGAGAAGAGCCGCTCGAACACGTGCAGCGCAAACTTGGGCCCGGCGGCCGGGTGGTAGACCAGCGAATCGAACGTTGCGAGCAGGTTCGCGAGGCCGTGCAGCCGGCAAAAGCTCGGCTGGCACGCGTCCACACACTCATTGTACACGTCGACCGAGCCGGGGCCGTCCATGACCGGCGCCATGTTCTGCCAGCCCGTCGGCTTGAAGAAGTCCCACCGAGGCACGATGTGGCTCACGCGCCGCGAGTCGAGCTGCAGGGGCGCATCCGCGCCCACCAAGATCGCGACGGAAGCGGCGCCATAGAAGAACCGATACTGCGGCGTTGCGTCGCAGATGTCGGTGCAGACCACGATCGCCCACCGGCCGTCCCACGCCTCGCTCTGCACCCAGTTCACGCAAGTGAAGAAGGCGGCGGTCCCGCCATAGCAGGCGTTGTAGCAGTCGACGCCCTCCACGTTGCTGTTCTCCCCCTCGAACAAGTGCATCAGCTCCGACTTGATGCTTTTGCTGCGGTCGACCAGCGACTCGGTCCCGACTTGCAGCATGCCGACCTCGTCTGTGCGCGTGTCAGACGTGCGCATGAGGCGGCGCAGCACCGTGTGCGCCATGGAGACGGGGTCCTCGTCCTCGCCGCACCCGGCGTACTCCTGCATGAGCAGCCCGGCCGTGTACTTGCCTGACACGCCGTGCGAGCGCTCGAGCACGCCCGCGCAGACGGCGTGGCGAGGCGTGTACAGCTCGTACGCGTGGGCTCCGACGCAACGGCACGGCAGCTCGAACGGTCGCGTCGCCGAAGCGGCCGCGGGGAGCTGGCCAAGTGCGGCGCGCCCGTGCCAGCCGAGCGCAGAGCGGTCTGGGCCGCGGAAAGGGGTCAGCTGGGTGCGGGCGGCGCGAGGCTGATGCTGCGTCGAGGCCCGAGCACCGCCCCACGCGAAGCGACGGCGCCTGAACACGACACTGGGACGGCGGAGCGCGTGCCCAGCCGGCCGATCGTCCGCACGCGCTGATCCAAGCAGCGCGTGCGCGATTGTGCCGCTGTATCCAAACGAGCTGGTGCCCACCGCAGGGTCGGAGACGGCGGTATGCGCGCGCTGGGAGGGCGCGAGGAGCCGCGACGCCGCGCTGAAAAGGAGGGGGTTGACGCAACGCAGCTGCGCGTTGCCCGTGCGGGCGGCCTGGCGCACGGTCTCCGTCGCAGAGAGCAGCCCCACCAAGCCCGCGGCCGGTTCCAGGTGGCCGACACTGGCCTTCACGCCGCCAAGCAGCGCTTGCGTGGGCGCGGCCAAGGCTCTGTGGAGCGCGGACACCTCCGTCGGATCGCCGAGCGCAGTGCCGGTGCCGTGCGCCTCGACTGCGCTGGCGCTGGCGCCGTCTCGCAGGGCGCACCGCAGCAATCGGACCTGGGCGCTGCCGTTGGGAGCAGTCAGGCTGGCGCTCCTGCCGTCCTGGCGCACCGCGCTGCCGCGAAGAGCGCTCTGGCGCCAGCGGCCGCGCCCACCCGCCGTGGCCACCAGCGCGCCGACGCCTTCTCCACGCACGTACCCGTTGGCACGCGCATCAAACGTCTTGCAGCGGCCGTCGAGCGAGAGCATGCCGGCCAAGGCGTACCCTTGCGACACGTGCGGCGCGAGCATCAGGCTCATTGACGCGGCGAGCGCTTGCTCGCACTCGCGCACCTGCATGCTCGCGAGCATCGCGCTCAGCGCCAC
>CAZXJC010000828.1:0-11111 GCA_964640885.1 uncultured Pirellulaceae bacterium
CCTGAAGGTGAAGCCGAGGGTGAAGGAGAGTCGGTAGCAGCTGACGCACGTCAGGCGGCCGTGAATGGTTCCTTGCTTGGTAGCTTTGACCAGGGCATGCTGGATCGTAACCAGCGCAGCAGTTCGACCGCCGATGACAAGAGTGCCGCAAGTCCGACCACGACATTCGACTCAGCCACTACCAGTGACTGGCAACGGTTGTCGAGTCCGCTGGGTCAATTGGCTCAGTCTGCCCCGACCGCGCGAGCCGATGGTGGCGATGACTGGGGTGACTGGCTAGACGAAGTTGTCGATAGTATTGCCGATGCCCGGCATGGTAGCGACGACACCGATGTCATCGATGGCCTGATTTCCGGTATCTTTCCGACCGATGGCTAGAGCCTGTACCGCGATTCGGTAGCACTAGCAGTCAGCGCTACGCTTGCGCGGAACTTGTAGATGTTCCGGGTAACTGCTTGGAATCGTTTCTCTAATGTGAGACAATTACGCCTCACTCTTATTGGTCGCTATGTTCACGACGAGCGATCTCGTTTGATTTGCTGTTTAGTCACTGTTGGAGATACCAGAGATGAATAATAACTCGTCCTCACATGGTATGGGACACCAGACCCTTTATCTCGTTGTGGCCATTGTGCTGGCCATCCTGACGTCAGTAGTCCTGGTCTGGGTGTTGCCGGAACCGGATGCCAAGGGGTTACCCCTGGCAGTCAAGAAAGGTGAGAAGCATTTCACCGATGGTCAGACGTTTACCATTGAGGACCAGAAGGGCAAGCTCTACAAGTTCGAGTTCAACAGCAAAGTGGCCAATGAGGGTTACCACCAAATTCGGATTGGGAATCAAGAAAAGCGAAAAGCTAAAGAGATGGCAGGCGTGATTGCTAAGGCGATTAACGCTGTTACGGGGGATGCAGTAAAGGCAGAGGCTCATGATGATCGGATCCTGCTGGCCGGCGCGGCGGCGATAAAATTCAGTGTCCATATGACCGTCTTGGGAGTGGTCGCTCATCCGGCGATCCCGATCTTCGAGGCGATCGGGATCGGTGGTGAGGTCTTTTTGCGAGCTCTCACGATGGTTGTGGTTCCGCTCGTGATGGCTTCGGTAATGAGTGGCATTCTTGGCCTGGGGGACGTTCGTAAACTTGGTAAGCCAGGTGTGACAGCTGTCAGTTATTACGTTGCTACCACGGTGCTGGCGGTCACCGCGGGCCTCTTCGTAGTGAACCTGATCAAGCCAGGAGAAAATGCCAGCCTGGATGAGAAAGCGACCACGATGATCACTGGCGAAGATCGAGAACAAGTACTGGAAACGATTTCCGACGAATCGGGTCTAAAAAAAGAGAAAGTAGCGAAACTCTTTCCCCAACTAGATGGTGAGGCGGAAGCGGTAGAGGATACGGGTGTGCTCAGCCTCTTCGGTGGCCTGGTTTTGATGCTCTTTAGTTCCAATCTCTTTGCTTCGGCCGTGGAAACCCAGTTGTTGCCGTTGATTGTTTTTAGCATCATTTTTGCTGGAATGCTGACGACGATCAGTCGCCGGGTCGATACGGTTACGACGCTCATTGAAGAGGGGAATACGGCTCTGATGGCCTTCGTGTTGTTGCTGATGAAACTGGCTCCGCTGGGCGTCTTTTGCTTGATTGCCTCCCGTTTCGGGATGGAGTTTGCTGAAGGTAACTTAGGTGCGACCCTGCAACAAACGGGCTGGTACATGCTTTGTGTTTTGCTGGGGTTGGGATTTCATGCGCTGGTCACCTTGCCCCTGATTTACTGGTTTGTCACGCGTAAGAATCCTTACCAGTTTATGCGCCAGATGTCCCAGGCCTTGTTGACGGCTTTTTCCACCGCCAGTTCAACCGCCACGCTGCCAGTGACCATGGAATGTGCCCACAGCAACGCGGGGATTTCCAACAAGTCCACGAATTTCGTGCTGCCACTTGGCGCCACGATCAACATGGACGGGACTGCCTTGTACGAGGCAGTAGCCGCCGTCTTCATTGCCCAGATCTATGCAGCAACTCCGGAGGCTATTGCAGAGGGGTTTGTACTGGACTATTGGACGATGATCGTGATTGCGATTACCGCCACGCTGGCAGCAATCGGTGCGGCTGGGATTCCAGAAGCTGGCCTGATCACGATGATGATTGTCTTGAATGCAGTCGGACTGCCGCCCGAGTACATTGGCAGTATCCTTGTTGTTGACTGGCTGCTGGATCGCTTTCGAACGGCCATCAACACGTTTGGTGATGCTGTTGGCTGTGCGGTGGTTGAGCAGTCCTTCCCTCCAGAAAGTTTAACGGAAACAACAAAGAGCTTAACGGACACAACAACATGAAACCGGAACAAATTGACGACCTCTTGAAACGAACCCTCTCCGATTCCCGTGTTTCTCGCGGCGAAAAGAAGATTCTCAGCGCCATGGTGCAGGAACAGCAGGGGGATGCTCAAAAACTGGGCTTTTTACAACATCGAGCTTTTGAACTGGCGCGGCAGGAGTTGATCAGCCCGGATGCCATCCAAGTCTTGGACTGGCTGGAGGATGTGATCAAGGCTTTCAAGGAACCGGCGCCGCTGGAATTGCCCGATGTGGATGCCTACTTTAGTCCGGGAGAAGACTGTCTGCAGAAGATTACTAGCCTGTTCCGAACAGCTCGCAAAAAGGTTGATGTCTGTGTCTTTACGATCACCGACAATCGGATCGTGGAGGAGATGGTTCAAGCCCATTTGCGCAAGGTGGCAATTCGGATCATCACCGACGATGACAAGTCGCTCGATCGCGGCTCGGACATCAGCCGCCTGGAGGATTTGGGATTGCCGCTGCGACGGGACCAGAGTCGTCATCATATGCACCACAAATATGCTATTTTTGACGATTCTACGGTCTTAACCGGTAGCTACAACTGGACTCGTAGCGCGGCCGAGTACAACGAAGAGAATATCATTGTCAGTGATGACAGTCGTCTGCGGGTTCTTTTTTCCCAGCACTTTGAACAGTTATGGGACGAAGTAGCCTGATAGAGGGGTGTGTAATTTTAATCTTTATTTAAACCCATACACTTTACCCATCTTTACGTACTATACTAATGTGACGTCTGGATGGGTGCGTTTCCAACCCTTATGGGTGGACCAGGGATCTGGCGACCTTGAGACAGTTCGCCAGCACTAAGTTCAGATGTGGACGGATTCAGTTTGCCAGTTTTAATGGTAGTTGAATCACGTGCCAAAGGAGGTCGGTGGGATGACGGAGTTTTTTGAGACATGTGGGAGTGGCCCCGTTTTGCCGGCGAGCGTGTTATTAACGCTGGTCTGCATTTATTGGCTAACAGTCATTGTGGGTGCGGATGGCATGGATGCTTTCGATTTTGATTTGGATATAGATGCTGACGCGGATTTGGACTCGATTCTGGGTTTAGGTGCCGTTGGTTTTAGGTTTTTGAATTTGGTTACAGTGCCCATCATGGTTTGGATGAGTGCTTTCGCGCTGAGTTTTTGGAGTCTTTCCATATGGCTTCAGTTACCGGGAGACGATCCAACGGGTGTATGGGCAGTCAGTTTGATTGTGGGGCGTAACGCACTGATCAGTTTGATTCCAACGAAGATACTGACCCAGCCGTTACGCGGGAAATTTGATTCCGAGCCTCCCAATCCTGATAAGGGGATGATTGGCCGGACGGGCGTGGTGACCACGACGGTGACGACGACTAACGGACAAGTAGAAATTGAAACCGAGGCGGCACCCCTGGTGTTGCATGCTCGGGTCAAGGAGGAGGAGATTGCGAAGGGAGATCGCATTGTGATTGTTGATTACGATTCGGAAAGTCGCATCTTTGAGGTTGAAAAATATTCTTCTTGAACGACGGAGCATGAGGTAACACGATGATTTCTTTACTAGCACAAGCAAATTTAAGCCCGTTTCTTACCTGGCTAATGACAATTGGTGTAGCGGTCCTGGTTGTCGTCGGTGGCATCCTGGCACTCTTTTCCCAGTTCTTCCGCAAGGTCGGACCGGAGGAGGCGATTGTGCGTTCTGGTGCCGGTGGCCTGAGAGCAAAAACTGGTAAGGGAATTTTCGTGATCCCGATTCTCCATCGCTCTGAGGTGATGGATTTGTCACTCAAGCGGATTGAGATTAAGCGTCGTGGCGAAGCGGGACTTATCTGCCAGGACAACGTGCGAGCTGACATCGAGGTTGCTTTTTACGTGCGGGTCAACAACAAGATTGAAGACATCCTGCAGGTGGCCGAGTCGGTCGGTTGCAAGCGTGCTTCCGAACAGGCGGCGATGGTGGTTTTGTTTGACGCTCTCTTCTCCGAGGCACTCAAGACGGTTGGTAAGCGTTTTGATTTCGTTCAACTCTATGATGAACGGGATAAGTTCAAGGCAGCAATGCTAGAGGTGATTGGCCGCGACTTGAATGGTTACGCCCTGGTCGATTGTGCGATTGACTTCCTGGAGCAAACGCCGCTGGACAAGCTGGATCCGAACAATATCCTGGATGCGGAAGGTATCAAGAAGATTACCGATCTGACCGCGCGGGAACATATCTTGTCCAACGACATTACTCGGGACAAGGAAAAGGTGATCAAGAAGCAGGACGTGGAAGCTCGCGAAGTGATCCTGGCTTTAGAGCGTCAACAGGTAGAGGCTGAAGAGAAGCAGCACCGTGAAATTACCGAGATTACTGCGCGTGAAAAAGCTCAAGGCGCTAAAGTCACGGAAGAAGAGCGGCTCAAAGCAGAATCAGCTCGGATTGCCACCGAGGAAGAAATTCGCGTGGCCGAAGAGAATAAAGATCGACAGATTGTCGTGGCACAGAAGAGTAAAGAGCGTACGGAAGCGGTTGAAACTGAACGTGTTGAAAAAGACCGCGGTCTGGAAGCAACCGAACGTGAACGAGTTGTGGCACTGGCAGACATTGATAAAGACAAAGCGATCGAAGTTGAAAAACGCAATATCCAGGAGGTCATTCGAGAACGAGTGATCGTGGAACGGGGTGTTGTGGAAGAACAACAACGAATCAAAGATACGGAAGAATTTGCCACGGCAGATCGACTCAAGCGAGTTGCCGTGACGCAGGCAGAAATGGAAGCAGATGAATCCCTGGTCAAGGAAGTCAAGGCGGCCGAAGCGTCCAAGCAGTCGGCGACCTTGCATTCAGACCAGGTTGTGATTGTTGCTGAGGCCGATCGCGTTGCTGCCGAAAAACAGACGCATGCGACTAAGATGTTAGCCGAAGCCAAGGTTGCCGATGAAGCGGCTTCTGGTTTAGCCCAGGCAAATGTTCAGGAAGCCAAGGCGGTTTCGCTGGAAAAAGAGGGACATGCAGAAGCATCTGTCTTGCAGCGTAAGGCTGAAGCGGAAGCCAAGGGGCTGGAAGCCAAGGCCGTTGCTATCGAGAAGCACGGTACGGCAGAAGCCGAAGTGATGCGAGTTAAGTACTCCAGTGAAGCCAATGGTATCCAGGAGAAAGCCGAGTCGATGAAGCTGTTTGACAGTGTTGGTAAAGAACACGAAGAATTCAAACTGCGACTCAATAAGGACAAGGATATCGAGATTGCGGCCATCGCGGCGCAGCAGGACATTGCCGAAGCCCAGTCGAGAATCGTGGGTGAGGCACTCAAGTCTGCTCGCATCGACATTGTCGGCGGTGAAACAGAATTCTTTGACAAGATTATCGATTCGATCAAGGGTGGAAAATCAGTTGATCGATTTGTGAATAACAGCGGTGTGTTGACTGACGTGAAAAACAGCTTCTTTAACGGGAACCCAGAGTATTTCCGTGACAAGATGGACGAGTTGGTCACGCAATTTAACTTGAGCACCGATGATGTGAAAGATCTTTCGGTTGCAGCCCTGATTGCCCGCATGCTGGGACTGACCAAGAGCGAGGGGATTCGTCATGAACTCCAGCGTTTACTCGGTATCGCAGCAGACACTGGTATTTCGGGCGATCGCGCCTCCTCCTTGGGGTTGGGTAGCGGAAAAAAATCGCAATCAAAAGATAGCTAACGTGTCGTGACGTCGATCGGCCTCGGTTTCCGAGGAGGATGGTCCGTACTGATGACACCACCCGCTCCGATCGTCTCCGCAAGTTCCTTTAACGGTGGGATAATCCAGCGATGGCTCAGGCAGAGGTTGAACAAAACGCTCCAGCTGGTGAAGAGGTTGCGCTGGAGGGCAATACTTACGAAATCATTCGCAATCGGCTGAATGGTTTTGGTAAGCAGCTGCGCGAGCGGTTGGAGAAGCTTAACCAGGGCCGCAAAGAAGTTTTCGGCTCCATCGAAACGGTGCTGCTTAACACCGAGCGTATTACGACCACCAACAACTGCATTCCCCGTGACCTGATCGCGGTCGGCGACAAGTTTCTTTTCGGCTACAACGTCCAGTTTGGATTGAAGACTGAGACCAAGTTGGCAGACGTGTTTGCCGTTTACCAGTTTGCAGATCAGAAATTTCATCAACAACCGTTGGACTTGCTTGCCGACGAGCAGTTTGAACGGGATTTCGCAGAAGTCTATCGCTACCACAAGAACGTGGTCTTCTCCAAGTTCTTCTTGCTCGGTCCGCACCTTTACATGACTTTTCAATTGGGCGGGAAGGTTGGAGACGTTAAGTCATTCAAATGGTTGATCGAGGGCGACAAGCTGGTTTACCAGGACAATCGTAGTGATCACGAGGTCCGTTTCCCAGCACAACATGAGTACCAGTGGAAGCGTACTCACCGGGAATTGCATCAGGAAGGTGTGCATCCCCATATCGCAATCGAAGACCGGATCTTCGTTGAGACTGTCGGCGGTGACTTAACAATTAAGATTGAGGACAATACGAGTTCCGGAGAAGGAATCTACTCGGAGCCAGTCGATGATCCGGACCAGGTCCTTGATGATGCAGAAATTTACTACGCCTCAGTTGGTAATATCATCATCTTGAAGGTCCGACCCTACCAGGAAGAGAACTTTCGTTACATTGTCTACAACGACAAGATCAAGCAGGCGCAACGCATCGATGCAATTGAAAACGCTTGTGTCTTGTTGCCAGACGATCACGGGCTGATTTTTTCCAATGGTTACTACTTGCAGACCGGTGAACACAAGACGTTTGATCACCAGTTGCAGGATATGATTTTCGAGAAGCGTTTGGCGGCTCCCAATGGTGAAGACTATCTCTACGTCTTCTATAACCAGCAGACGGGTGTCTATGTGCTGCTCCGATATAACTTGATTGAACAACAGGTCGATACGCCGGTGATTTGCCATGGTGCGACCTTTTTTCACGCTGGTGAGATGGTCTGTTTTCGCAGCGAAGAGTCACCACAAAAACATCACGCTTTGCAAATCTGGCAGACGCCATACGTGAGCGAAGATTTTCAGCCGGAAACCAATACCGATTCATTTCTTTACAAGGTCGGTAACCGGGAAATCGTTGGCGGTATGGCCGAGTGCTTTGAAGTGTTGAACTTGATCGATAAAGAGGATACCTACGCTAACCTTTACGTCGACCTGGTGCGCAAAACTGGAGATATTATCGATGCTTATTTCTGGCTCGATAATGAAGCTGCGGCCAATCTCAGGGAAGTGCTCCAGGGTGTCAAGGATGCCGCAGTCTCCGCGGTTGACCAGTTTGATAAAGTTGTTCGTGTTAAGCAGAATACGGCAGAACAGACGGCCATTGTCGAAAAGCAGGCTAAGGAAATTGTCTCCGATGTAACCCATAAGGGTTTTGAACACATCGAGCATTTCGTTAAATCCCTGGGTGACCTGCGACGGATTCGTGGAGAGTTGATCTCGCTGCGAGATCTGCGTTATATCGATACTGAATTGGTTGACTCCCTCGAAACGGAGGTGGCTGAAAATACCGAGCGGTTGGCAAATCGTTGTATCGAGTTCCTGTTAAGGGACGATTCGCTGCAACCTTACCAACGCCAGATCGAAGAGCAGTCGGGTGGCATCAGCGAGTTAACTAAGGTCAGTGATGCTCGCAAGATCGAAGAAGAAATTACGAGCAGTGCTGAAGAACTGGAAATGCTGATCGATATCGTTAGCAATCTCGATATTGATGATGCCACGCACCGTACGGAAATTATCGACAACATTTCAGCGATCTTTGCCATCGTCAATACGGCTCGGGCAGCCCTTAAGAACAAGACCAAGGAATTAATGTCGGTCGAGGGAGTTGCCGAATTTAATTCACAAATGAAGCTGTTGAACCAGGCCGTGGTTAACTACCTGGACATTTGCGATGCGCCTGATAAGTGCGAAGAATTTCTGACCAAGGTGATGATCCAACTGGAAGAACTTGAAGGCCGCTTTGCAGAGTTTGATGAGTTTGTCATCCAGCTGACAGAGAAGCGGGAAGAGATTTACAACGCTTTTGAAACGCGAAAGCTTTCGCTGGTGGAAGCTCGCAACAAACGGGCTACAGCATTGATGAATGCAGCCGAGCGAATCCTCAAGGGAATCCAGGCTCGCGTTGACAGTCTCGAGACGATCAACGACATCAACGGCTACTTTGCTTCCGACCTGATGATCGACAAGGTTCGTGATATTGTCAGTCAACTGACAGAGCTGGAAGATACCGTCAAGGTGGATGATATTCAGAGCCGCCTGAAGACTATTCGGGAAGACTCGGTGCGGCAGCTGAAGGACCGCCAAGAGTTGTTCGTGGAAGGTGAAAATGTCATCAAGATGGGCAGCCATCACTTCTCCGTGAATATCCAGGCGCTGGACTTAACCACCGTATTACGCGACGACCAGATGCACCTGCATTTGACTGGTACGGATTTCTTTGAAGTGATTGAGGATGAACGATTGCTGGCAACTCGCGATGTTTGGGACCAGGAAGTGGTCTCTGAAAATCGCCGTGTTTATCGTGGCGAATACCTGACCTACGCCTTGATGAAGGAAATTCGCCAGGGAACCGAGGTCACCGAAGCAAGCTTGCTGGAGATGACGAGCGAGCAGCGACTGGAGTTCATTCAGCAGTTTATGGGACCGCGCTACACCGAAGCTTATGCGAAGGGTGTGCACGACCACGACGCCGAAAAAATACTCCAAGCCATGCTGGAGATGACCAGTTCTATCGGCCTGTTGCGGTTCCACGCCCAGGCACGTGCGCTGGGATCTCTTTACTGGGAACATTTCGGTGATCAGCAGTTTAAGTCGCTGATGTCGGATCGACTCAAGGGAATTGGTGAGATTGGTGAATTGTTCCCGAACCTTAGTGAACAGTCTGAGTACATCGAGGATTTGCACGAAGTGCTGACAGCGTTTGTTGAACAGTACGAGTTGTTTTCCGAGGACTATATCAGCCAGGCCGCCCGTTACGTGTACGCGGAGGTGTCCAGCGGTGAAGGGTTTGCCGTCAGTCGACGAGCTGCCAATCTTTACAATGAATTTCAGTCACACTTGCAGCAGGCCAGCTTTGACAAGCGATTTGCCCAGTCAGTGAAAGCCGTTAGTCGAGATCCCGATAGTACTTTCCTGCTGGTCCGTGACTGGGTGGAAGCCTTTTTACTTGATTACAACAAAGACGAAGTGGATCGAGTCTATGCGGACGAAGTTGCCGTGTTGCTGATGAAGGATAAGCTTGATACAGATCACATCGTCGATGGCGATGTTGACCGACAGATTTCCGGCCTGGTAGGCGATCACGCGAACATTGAAAGCTCGCAGTATCACCTTAACTACAACGAATTCACGACGCGGTTGGAACATTTCGAAGGGCGTACGGTACCAGCCTACCGGGATTACATCGACCTGAAGAAAGAAATAGTTGACGAGGCGCGCGAAGGATTGCGACTGGAAGAATTTCGGCCTCGTGTGCTGACCTCTTTCGTTCGCAATAAGCTGATTGACTCTGTCTACCTGCCCCTGATCGGTGACAACCTGGCTAAGCAGAAGGGTGGCGTGGGCGAAGATAAACGGACTGACTTGATGGGACTGCTGCTGCTAATTTCTCCGCCCGGTTATGGTAAGACCACGCTGATGGAATACGTTGCCAACCGGCTCGGTATCATTTTCATGAAGATCAACGGGCCAGCCATCGGTCATCACGTGACCTCCCTTGATCCGGCAGAGGCACCTAATGTGGGTGCTCGAGATGAAGTTAATAAGTTGAACCTGGCGCTGGAAATGGGCGATAACGTGATGATTTATCTGGATGATATTCAGCACTGTAATCCCGAGTTCCTGCAGAAGTTCATTTCCCTCTGTGATGCCCAGCGAAAGATTGAAGGTGTTTACAAGGGACGCAGTCGTACTTACGACTTGCGCGGACGAAAGGTTGCCGTGGTGATGGCCGGTAACCCCTATACCGAAAGCGGTGAAAAGTTCCAGATTCCGGACATGCTTGCTAACCGGGCTGATATCTACAACATCGGTGAGATTATTGGTGAATCGGCAGATGTGTTCGAGATGAGTTACCTGGAAAACTCGCTGACCTCCAACTCGCATCTCAACAAGCTTGCCAGTCGCAGCCAGCAGGATGTCTATGGCATCATCAAGATGGCCGAAACGAATTCTCGCGAAGGGATCGAACTGGAAGGGAACTATTCCATTGAAGAACTCAATGAAATGGTCTCCACCATGCAGAAGCTGATTCAGATCCGAAATGTGATCCTGCAAGTCAATCGACAGTATATTGATTCGGCAGCCCAGGCGAATGAATATCGCACGGAACCGGCATTTAAACTGCAAGGTTCTTATCGAAATATGAATCGAATGGCCGAAAAAGTCGTGCCGATTATGAACGATGACGAGCTACAGTCGCTGATCATGACCAACTACGAGAACGACGCCCAGACACTCACGTCAGATACCGAATCCAACTTGCTGAAACTCAAGGAAATGCTCGGTGTCATGACGGAAGAGGAAGCCGAACGCTGGGAGAAAATCAAGCGCACCTTCCAGCAGAATATTAAGCTCAAAGGGGTTGGCTCAGATGACAAGGTCTGACAGGTAATCGTCCAGCTTAGCTCCTTTAGTGATGGCCTGCTTGATATTCGTGAGACGCTTTCGAAGGGTGTTAGCCAGCTGGTCGAATCGGCCAACGGGGAGCCTGAGAGTGAATCAACCGCTCTGCTAGGGCATGTGGGGGATGTGAATACATCGATT
>CAZXJC010000829.1:0-2635 GCA_964640885.1 uncultured Pirellulaceae bacterium
AAGACCTGTAGGAGATGACACGCCGCTCCGCAGCCTTTGCCGCTAGTATGAATCTCATTCCAGGCCTCAAGTATCTGGATATCGACGCTCGTTTCGAACAGGCGGGCTTTCCCTTTGCGGAACTCGGGGTCATTCCCAGTCGCGATATGCACTGGAACAGTTTTGGCCACAGTCAAGTCGCCGCAGCCCTGCATGCGTTTCTAGACGAGAACAACCTTCTCGAAACCGGAAACACGCCGAGCCACCCTGTCAATTAAGTCTGCCTGCCGGCTGCCTCGCGGGCGAGCAATAGACGCTTCGTCGCCACTCCATCGCGAGCCGAATATCCTCCAATCTCGCCTTTCGCCGCGATAACTCGGTGGCAAGGGACAATGAGGGGGTGCCGATTCGTTCGCATTACCGAGCCGACCGCCCGAGCCGCCCGTGGACTGCCACATTTCGCCGCCAGCTCTCCGTAAGAGAGCGTCTTCCCCCAGCAAATCTGCCGACAACGACGAACTACTTTCTGCTGAAACGGAGTCCGCCCTTCCAGGCAGATATTAATCGCGTCGAAGGAGACCGCTTCCCCGTTGGCAAATTTGCACAGAAGTCGGCGGGCGCGTCTCATCGCGACAGTTTCGACTTCCAGCCATTCCAGGCCGATCTCAAGCTTAGCGACCGCGTTCCCCGGCTCACGGTGCCCAAAACTAAGGCGGATCAAGTGATCGTCAAGCCAGGATGCCGCCATCCACCCAAGATCCGTTCCAAACAGGTGCCATCGCCGTTTACCAGAGGAACCCGGAGCCATTAGACAGACTTTCTGAGCCCAGCAGGCCTCAGCACCTACCGTTTTGGTTTGGACTTTGATTTCCTGCGCCGACCTTTCGCAGGCTTGCTGGCTGGTTGCTTTGAGCGGGTTGTCATATTCGCATCAACAACCACCGAAATAGCCTCTCCCCAAGTAGGGATCTTGCGGTGCTTACTGCCTTCCTTTGCTGCTCCATCGGAATCCCCCTCGGGCGATTCGGCACTGTCCTCCGAAGGGACCTCCGATGCCTCGGCATCATTTCCATCAGCTCGCTCTTTTCCCCCGCGCTTCCCTCGCCTGCGGGATCGACGACGCCGGCTGGGCTTCTCTTCCCCCTCCGCGTCGTTCTCCTCGGTTCCGTCATCGGCTGCACCTGTTGGCTCAGCCGAATCCCCGCCACTATCGTCCGTGGGTGTTTCTCGTGTCGAGCGCCCCCTGCCGGATCTACGTCGCCCACGGCGCCTCGGGCGACGCGCCGGCTCCTGTTCATCCTCACCGTCCAACCCTTGGCCGAACTCGTCCACCGCGTCTTCTTCCTCCGTATCGTCGTTAGCTGGCGGTCCGTCTTCTGAGTCAGGTTCGATATATGTAGGAGTGTAGTCAGAAAAGATTTCGTCCGCTGGGGTTGCTGCTGCTACCGGTTCAGTGCCAGCGTCCTTTATCCCCAGCTCCTCCGCTAGAAAATTCCAGCTGACTGAGCCTTCTTCGGGTTCAGCGCCTGCCTCTTCAGCAACCTCTTCAGCAACCTCTTCAGCGGGTTCCTCAGCAGCAACCTCAACAGGTTCCTGGCCTACATCTTCCGCAGGCTCCTCCGTGGGTGCTTCGGCTATTTCATCCAGCGGCTCATTTTCCGCGCCAAGCTCGCGGGCAAAACTGTCCCAGGGGTCATTCTGTTCTGAAAAATCCGCGTGCGGCATTAGGCTGTGTATCTTTCGGGCTCTTGTGCAAATCGCGCCATCTATCTAGCTATTAATGACCCTATTCTACTCCCTACCGCACGGGCTGGGAAGTCTGGCCAGCAGAGGCAAAAAAAAGGGTAAGCCGAAGCGCCTGAACGCTCCGGCTTCCCAAAAGCCCACCAGGCCCCAATACTTCCCTTTGCTGCCCTCTGTTACTTTCGGTCAATTAACATCGAGCCGTTGTCTGCGACGTTAAACAGCGGGTGGTTGTAATCTTGGCTGCGTGCCGTACGGCAGCCCGGAAAAAAGACCAATCCGGTGGAAATATTCCAGCTCTCTTCCAAGAAACCCTGGCCCGGATTTGACTCCTCTGGAATCAAGTACGTGAAACCCGTTCGCACGGCCCACCGGTCGCTTAAAGGAACGCTGGCATTAGCCCCGATGACGGCATCGCTATCGCCTGAGAACCCGACAAAGAGGCTCCCGGTAGCGCCACAATCTTCAAAGGTGCGGCGGAAGAAAAACGTGTATAAGTCCGTAGTCTCCCACTCCTCCACGATATCGACGGAATCGACCGTTGATATCGAAAGCGAGTCCTGGACGTTAGTCGTGAAGCGGAAGCCGAGTTCGTTGGCACATGGATTTTTCCAGCTTACCTCGCCTCGCACCTGCACCAACTCATTGTCAAAATACCACTGGTCGCGAAGATAGTCCACGACGACGCCACCTTGCAGGCCCCAGTCGGCCCGCCTAAATAATCCGCCAGTAACGAACACCTGGTCGCGAGTTGCGGGATTGAATGCCGCTCCGCCGAAATGGCTCTGTGTCCACCTTGCCCCAAACTGGGAACCGAGCTCCCAAGGCAAGCACCCAACTGGAGCCCACCAGAAAGCACCCTCGAAAAACCCAAACCTGCCCATGCCGCCACGCATGGCAGGGCCGGTAAGCC
>CAZXJC010000830.1:0-3487 GCA_964640885.1 uncultured Pirellulaceae bacterium
TGTAGCAAAGCCGCAGTGAGTCCAAATGCTTTATCTTCAAACGTGTTTTGCACCACGAAATTGAGGGCATCACGCTGCTCCTTGGCAGAAACAACTTCCAGGGGAGAACGATTGTTCTTATCGCACTTCTAGTCTCGACGAACATGGCCTCCACCAATCCAGTTACCCATCATGCTTACGGCTCTCATCTGCATGCTGAGCGTCAATTCATAACCGTACCGTGCCTTGGCCCAGCTATCGCCATCCATGACAAACTTTTCCAGGATTTGTCCACGGTGAAAATTCACCAGCGCCAGTTGATCCTGGGCATAGGCCAGCGGATTAGCACCAAGGTCGTAGCGTCGTGCCAATGGATCAGGCCCTGAAGTATCCTCGTCCGTAGCATATTGCAACTCTGGTTCTGATACTCGATCCAGGATCGGCTTCAAAT
Organism: uncultured Pirellulaceae bacterium; assembly: GCA_964640885.1. Lineage (GTDB taxonomy): Bacteria > Planctomycetota > Planctomycetia > Pirellulales > Pirellulaceae > JAZADA01. The sequence goes on from CAZXJC010000830.1 coordinate 431, forward strand.
CACTCGCCTGGGTATAACCATATTCGATCGCCCAAAAATCATACGGGCCAATACCAAGCATCGTAAAATCGCCCTGACCCTTGGCTGCTTCTGAACGGATATTGGTCGGCGCGTAGTCCATCACCGATCCACTCCACGGTTGTTTCCCTTTTAACTCTTCACCGTTAATCTTCTCGTAGCTATAGATACTGGTCCCCTTGAAATTGTGTCGCAAGCCAATGGTATGGCCCACTTCATGAGAGACCAGGTGGGCCAGCAACGGACCAATAAACGACTCGGGCATACCATCAATAATGGTTTCTTCTTTCTTGGGTTCCTTTTTCTCTTCTTTCTCTTCTTTCTTTTCCTCGGCTGCCTTGTCATCCTTCTTCTCTTCGTCAGCGTTCACTTTTCCAATGGCGTGGTTCATTCGCATGATAGCTACATCCAGGGCCATTCCCTCGGCAGCCAGGCACATACCATTGACCTGGCTAGTGCGACCAACCAGGCCGTCATACTGCTCGTCACCCAGGATGGGTGTATGAACTCGTGTCAGTGGGTCTCCACCATACGGCAGATGGCCCTGCTCGCGCATTTGCTGCTTGAGGTACTCGCGCTGAGCCACCGGTGCCAGGCGAATACGAGGATCCCAGGACGGATGGCTGGTGAGCCAGGCCATCGTTTCAGCATTAAATCCATCCATGGCGATTTTTGGCAACAACTTTTCAAACTCGAAACGAAAATGTCGTATCCAACCGTCCGTGAGGACGATATCCGCATCCAGGATTTCCCCGGTCAGCGGATTTACGCGACTGGGACCGATCGCTGTTCCAATGTCGTTGTTAAGCCAACGGACAAAGTTATAGCGAACGTCTTCCGGGTCCTTGTCCATGTGGGCGCCCGTCTGCTTGTCCTGGTAGTAAACTTCAATCGCACTGGAGATACCCACCTTCTCGAAAGCAGCATTCCAGGCCAGCACGCCTTCTCGCACCCAACGGCGATAACGGACTGGTGTCGTGTGCTCAATGTAAAACACAATTGGATTTTTCGGCGGGCTGACCTTCAGCGACGAATCTCGTTTTTCAAGATGCCAGCGATTGATATAGCGAACACGTGTTTCCTCGTTGGTGTACTTACCATAATCACTGTAGGAAGTCGTAAAGTAACCAATTCGCTGGTCCGCTTTCCGCGGCTTGTAAGTTGACTTCGTAGGAATCTCGCTGATGGAATAATGTAGCGTTTGCAACTTGCCACGGCTGGTCGGTACTTCAAAGGCAACTTCCACGTTCCTCGGAAAAGCCTTTACCTGCTTGAGAGAGAAGAGCGAACCGAATTCACGATTCACAACACTAGAGCCGAAAAACTTCGACGCCTTGCCCACCAACAACATATCCAAATCAATGATCGGACCACCACCGGGACCAAGCGTCATAATGGGCATGTCGAGCAGGATCGTGTCAGTAAACAAACGCCGCACAGAAGAAAGCGACTCCGGGTCACCAGTTGATCGAACCCCTAGATCCGGTTTGATCAAGGCCAGACGCTTGTTGTAACGTCGCCAATAAACAAACATATCTCCGGATTGTAAACCGGCAAAGCGATCACCGCTGGCAATCGTTAAAGCGATAAAATACTTAGACGTCGCATAGTTGGGAGGTAACTCCGCCAGCACCTGTCCCTCTTTTTTGTTAACCCAAAGGGTGTAGAGACTGCGAGACGCATCGGCAGTGGAAACCACTTTTTCATAACTAGTCAAAACCTGGCTATGTGGTGGAAATGCTGGCTTGGGCTTGGGGGGTGTTGGTGGTGCCTGAGCTCCCACGATCGCGGTCCCCAACAAAATCACTGATGCCGTACAAAGCCACGTTAGCTTGCGCTTAACCATGTTCATCATTTCTCCCTCGATCCACAAAGAAGCCTGCTTACCGGGGCGGAATTTGCCCGTCTGGCAATGCTAAAATCTACCGAACTGCCACAAGGATACCCCACAATTTACTCGTTTACAGCCACCAACAGGGAGGAAAATAGGTAGTTTAGTTGGAGTTTAGCGATTCAAGCCGTAACGGGCGGAAAAAGCCCGTTATTCCCTAACCAACTAATCCTCCCACTCCCCTCGAAAGATGCCTTTCACGACACTACAGGAGTGAGAATCACTACAAACCGACGCTTGGCAGCTAACGCGCCAACTGCTCTAACTCCGGCACGTCAAAGGCCCGTAGCAGACCGAAACAGTAGAGCTCGGGAGCATCCGGAAAATCGGCCGTCGGTGTCAGCAATTGCTTTAATGACGCCGGACGCCCGACCGCATCAATCGTGCCTATTCGTGGTGAACTTGTTAGCGCCTTGGCGCAGAGGGCAGCCATTCCAACGCGCATCCCCGTCGTCTTTACATCAAGTCTTTTCAGCTTATAGAGATCCGCAAAGTAGCCAGCGGCCGCCTGGATCTGAGCCACCTGGATACCGAGTGGCCGGCAGCCAACCGTCGAAATCAACTCGGTGTTCTGGTAGAGACTTCCCGGCGGGTTGGCATGTCCGATAAAAATTGGATCAAAACAGATGATGCGATATTTCGCTTGCAGCAACCTTTCAATCGCTTCGTGGTGCTCTGACCAGGGTTGATCGGAAAGCCAAAGGAGCGTCCGCGTCGATTGCTTGCCCTCCAAGATCATGGCCGGTACAGTCCATTCCTTTCCCATCACCAGCCGCCTTCTCTTGAGTGTCCAGGGCAAGTCATGAGCCGGACCTTTCACCGATTCAGTCCGATCGACCTCTAGAGATTCAACTCGCAACACTTGCTGCAACCGCTTGCGCTGCTGGTCAACCGTCAATCCGAGGCCAGCAACCTTTGCCGGCAGCTGGCTGGCTTTTTCTTTCGCCAACGAACTGAAGGTGGCATTTTTCGCCGGCAACTTAACATGTAATTCCTCGGCGGTACGTATTTCTGCATCCGACGGTATTTCTTTATCCGAAGGCAACGAACCGGAGAAAAAATGGCGATTCATGAAAGAGTATAACTGCTGACGGTTATCCAAGTCATAGATATGAGTTCACGGGTCCTTATTCTATTAGTATTGAACT
>CAZXJC010000831.1:0-3520 GCA_964640885.1 uncultured Pirellulaceae bacterium
TCCGGGAAGGCATCCTTTTTGAGGACTGTGCCTCAGTTTCCTCTCACACGGTACCACCCACGCTGTCCATTATTAGTGGAGTTGATCCAATCAACCATGGCGTCATGACCGCTCAGGACTACGGGGTATGGATTAAGGAGAAGCCGTGGAAGGACAAGAGAGTTCCATTGCGGGTTCTTGCGGAGCAAGGCTATGCCGTGGATGGCGAACTGGTCATGCGTTGGGGGGAGACAGGTTTCCAGCATGATTGCAATGACTTCATGGCGTATCTCGATGAAAACAGGAATCGAAAATGGTTTTACTGTGCTCAGCCTTACCCGACGCACCTTCCGTACGACCCGCCCCAGGCGTATTACGAGGAGTTTATCGATGCGGGGTACTGCCCCGGTGCGGCATCCAGGGAGCGACTTGATGTTGTGAAAAAAACAATGGTGTGCCATCCCACGGGGCTGGTTCCGGCGCTCGATACTGACCAGGAGGAAAATATACCCGACGAGGATATGGATGAGGATCATGCACGCACGTCAGGCGCGGTTGATTTCGAACCGGAAGATACGCCGGGTGTAAGGGCCCTTTATGATGGTGAGATGAGAGTGCTTGACGATTGGGTTGGAGAGCGGTTGGAGAAGCTGCGGTCACTGGACCTGCTGGATGACACCCTGATCATCCTGATGTCCGACCATGGGGAGGAACTCCTGGAGCGAGGGCATGTGGGGCACAGCGCGGCATACCTGATGGGCACGCTGTACGATGAATCGCTGATGGTTCCGTTGATCATGTGGCATGCTTCAGCCCTTCCCAAGGGACGAGCCGTAAAAGGGTTGGTGTCCGTGATGGACGTCATGCCTACGGTGTTAGAGATCTTAGGCTTGGACCTCGCGGAACCTGTTGAGGGGAAATCGCTGCTTCCTTTTGCTCGGGGGGAATCGGGTAATCCCCATGAGGAAATTTTTGCCGAGGTGCCCCCGGCGGGATGGCAGCGGTTGATCGGGGATGAGAGGCGAATCCGGATAGTCCGTACCGGGGATTGGAAGCTGATTTGCAATCTTGACCTGGCGACCGGTGACAGGAAGTTCGAGCTCTACGACCTGCGGTCTGATCCCGGGGAACGCAACAATATGTACGACCCGGCTCACAAGCAGGCAAACGTCCTGCGAGAAAAGCTGGAATCACACTATCGGTAGGAAGTCGCTCGGGACGGACCCCTGCTCCTTGAAAGTAAGGAACCATGCCGTCCGGGCATACCGGGTTTACTGGTGAGCGTTGGACCACTCGATGGTTTTCCGCAGTCCATCCTCGAGTGAAACCTGTGCCGTGAAATTTAGTTTTGAGGTGGAAAAGGACGGATCTCCCACCGAATCAATGATATTTCCTTCCGGCAGGGGAACGCTTTCTCTCACGGACTCGAGGCCCATTAACTCGGAAATCTTCTCATGCATTTCCGTCACGAGAATGGAATTGCCGGTGCAAATGTTGAAAGCGGCACCATTGAAGAGGTTCGCTTCATTCATGGCCGCGACATTGGCCGCGACAATATCCCCCACATAAATCATGTCTCGGGTCTGTCTCCCATCGCCCAGAACCTGGGAGCTTCCGGTCTCGCGGATCTGATTGATCACGATGGTGACGCCTCCCGGGTGAGGATCGTCCGGGTTCTGGCGCGGACCGTAGACGTTGAAATAACGAAGGGCGACGGCATCAAGGTCATAGAGTCCCGTGAACAATCGGAGATAGTTTTCGCAGTTCACCTTGTCCTGGGCGTAGGGCGATGCCGGTTGTAGGGGATGTGATTCCGTGACCGGAAGGTCTTTCGCGTACCCGTATACTGATGTGCTGGAGGAGAAGATGATCCGTTTCACCCCTTCGTCTACAGCGGCTTTTATCAGTTCGACTGTTGCAAGGACATTCTGTCGGCAACTCCACGCTGGATTTTCCAGGCTCCTGTTCACGGAACTATTGGCGGCGAGGTGAAAAATATAATCCTTCCCGGCCACCGCTTTTTCTACGGCCGATGGTTCCAGGAGATCGCCGTCGATGAAGTCGATCTGTGACTGGATCGTCTCCAGGTTCTCCATGTTTCCGGTCGACATAGCATCCAGGATCGTGACGTCGTGTCCCAAGTTCACCAGTTTCTCGGCAACATGGGAGCCAATAAATCCGGCGCCGCCCGTGACTAACGTCCTGCTCATAATACATTCTCCTGTTCAGTTGCTGTGGATCGTAAGATGGGTATCAAGGATCAGGCTTGGAGGCGTAAAGTGCAAGCCCCAAGGTGCAGGGAAGGGAGGATGGATGTTGACCGGGTGATTCAATGACACTTTGCCCTGAATAAGTCCTCACTGTAGTGAATTTGTTGCAATTTGGGAGCGGAAGGGTATGGTAATATAAAGAGGCGTTTCGGGAATTTACGGACAAGTTTTTTCGGTTGTCACGGGTCAGGATGAGACGACAGGGACAAGGCTTTACCCTCGTGGAGTTGCTGGTTGTCATCGCGATCATCGCGCTGCTCGCCTCCCTGCTGGTGCCGACATTGAAAAGCGCACAGGAATCTGCCCGCTCGGCGATGTGTCAGAGCAATCTCCGGCAGATTGCCGCGGCGACCTCCTTTTATGTGGCTGATAACAAAGGGTATCTTCCTCCCTATGTACAGTCGTTTACTGACCCCGATGGCACGACCGTTATCGGGCCGACAGGGAGGAGGGTTCATTATAACCAGTACCGCCGCTACCTGCTGTTGGAGAATTGGTTTAAGTCGGGTCCCTACATCGATCATCCCCGTTCTGGCGGAGGATTTCTCGCCGAGTACCTGGGGACGAGCGCCGATAAGCTGGACAGCAGAGGCAGACCCCGTGAACTGGGGGAACATGGTGTCCTGGGCTGTCCTTCCATTCCGCCGGGTTTCAATAAAGCGGAGGCGACCCATCGAGGGATAAGCTATCTCCAATTTGCCTATCGCGATACCAGCCTTGCGGTTAATTACGAAAGTTTTGGTTTATACGATACGATTCCCCTGACTGAAATCGAAAGGCCTGCCCAGCTTGTTTTCATGGCGGATGGGAGACATCATGCGCCGTATATCGCTTACCACACAGCGGGAGTATACCACTTCGGACGAGAGGAGGATTTTACAATGCTTTCACCCGATCCACGGCATAATGGGCGGTACAATGCACTGTTTGTGGACGGACACGTGATCAGTACAATCAGGGAGGAGACCTTCACGAGAGAACACTATGTTCGCTGAAAATCCGGGAGATTGGCCGTCCATGGTGTTGATCTCTTCTTTCCCAGCACGTTTTTGCTGAGGTCTGGTTCCTTTTCGTGACGGCCATCTCGGGTGTGTTCTAAGTGTCGATGGGTTATGGTGCGTGGCATGGAGTCTAGGAAATTCGTAGAAAAGGCTCCCCGGTTCTCATGGGCCAGGAGGAGACGACAGGGACAGGGCTTTACCCTTGTGGAGCTGCTGGTTGTCATCGCTATCATCGCGCTACTCGCCTCCCTGCTGGTGCCGACATTGAAA
>CAZXJC010000832.1:0-5899 GCA_964640885.1 uncultured Pirellulaceae bacterium
AGAGAGTTTTTACGATGATCGTTTAGCGACTGTTGTTGAGGAGTTAGAAGCAAGTGGACTGGCCCGGGAGAGTGAGGGGGCCTCTTGTGTTTTCCTGGACGAGTTTGAAACGACCATGATCGTTCGTAAGCGAGATGGTGCTTTTCTTTATGCCACGACCGATTTGGCCACGATTCAGTATCGACTGCAAACCTGGCAACCCGACACTATTCTCTACGTGGTGGATCATCGTCAGAGTGAACATTTTCAGAAACTGTTTTCCGTGGCCCGGCAGTGGAAAAACCCGGATGTGGAATTTTCCCATGTCAGTTTTGGTACAGTGCTAGGAGAAGATGGTCGACCCTTTAAAACTCGTTCCGGCGAGGCAGTTGGCTTAGAGGGCCTGTTGGATGAAGCGATTCGTAAGGCGTTGGACGTGGTGACTGCCAATGATGACGCCAAGCCCAATGGCGCGGAATTGTCCCCTGACCAGCGTCAGGAAGTAGCTGAAACCGTCGGACATGGCGCGATTAAGTACGCTGATCTTTCGCATAATCGGACCAGTGATTACGTATTTAGTTACGACAAGATGATGGGCCTGGAAGGTAACACGGCTACTTACATTCAATACAGCTATGCGCGTGTGAAGAGCATCTTGCGCCGCGGTGAAGTCGATATTGCAGGATTACGTGCTTCTTTTGCTGAGATTAGCCTGGAACATCCGGCAGAACGGGCATTGGCGCTGGCGATCGTGCAATTCGGTGAAGTCCTTGAGCAGGTGTTAGAAGATTATCGGCCCAACCTGTTGACGAATTACCTCTTTGAACTGGCGAAGCGTTTTTCTTCGTTCTTCGAAGCCTGTCCGGTTTTGAAGGCAGATACCGAAGGCTTGAAGCAGAGTCGTCTATTGCTCTGCGATTTGACCAGTCGCACGATTGCTCAGGGGTTGCAATTGCTAGGGATTGGCGTTGTCGAAATGATGTAGCAGACATAGGAAAGTGATAAACGATGGGTAACCGGCCAGGAAAAAAATCAGGTCGACAGGATGGCAATCCTGGTCTGGTAAACACTGACCTTTGGCGAGATCAAATTCTTTGCGGGGATGCTTATGAGCAGCTTCAACAGCTTCCCGATGACCTGGTAGATACGATTGTTACCAGTCCACCTTACTATCGACAACGGGATTACCAGTCGCCGCAGCAGATTGGCCAGGAGGCCAGCCTGGAAACGTATCTCGATCGCCTGGTTGCCGTTTTTAGCGAATGTCGGCGGGTTCTCAAACCGACCGGATCATTGTGGCTGGTCCTGGGGGATAAATACATCAACGGCCGCCAGCTGGGTTTGCCATGGCGGGTGGCCTTGGCACTGCAGGAGCAAGAATGGATCTTGCGCAGTGATATTATCTGGCATAAGCCCAACGCGATGCCTTCTTCGGTCAAGACACGCCCAACCACCGATCATGAATATGTTTTCTTCATGACGCGTGAGCAAAAATACTATTATGATGCCGATGCCATTCGCGAACCTCATGTGACGTTTAGCAAGGAAAGTCGTATGCGTGGTGGCCGCGGGCATTTCTTTCAACGTGGTAGCACGCCCGAAAAAGGCAAGAACCATGGTGATTCAAACCTGCACGACGGACGCTGGGATCAGGCCTTCCACCCACAAGGTCGCAACAAGCGCACCGTCTGGAGCATTTCCCTGTCGAAATTTCGCGAAGCACATTTCGCAGTCTTTCCTGAATCGCTGGTGGAAACATGTTTGAAAGCAAGCTGTCCACCTGGCGGGCTGGTGCTCGACCCGTTTCTCGGTAGTGGCACAGTAGCACGGGTAGCGCGACGTTTAGAGCGACATTACCTGGGAATTGATTGCATGCCCGACTATTGCGAAATGGCACAACGTCGAATCGATGAACTCGACTGACCCGCTACTCAGTGCCCGGGGTAGAGTCGTGCTTGCTAAAGATCATCCGCCCGGCGTTTTTCTGTAACACGCTGGTTACGGTCACGGGCAGTATTTCATTGATTGCGTTGTGACCACCCTCGACAACAACCATCGTGCCATCATCCAGGTAGCCAACTCCCTGCGAGGAACTTTCACCCGCCTTGACGATCTTGACTTCCAGTTTCTCGCCGGGCAAAAAGACAGGTTTCAAAGCATTAGCGATTTCATTGAGATTGATTACGTTGACATCATGCAAGCTGGCAACTTTATTCAAGTTGAAGTCTCCCGTCACCAGCTTGCCATCCAAATGCTTGGCCAGTAGTACCAGTTTCATATCAACCGGCTGGCCATCCATCTCCGGGGTTTCACGGTCGTGAAAGCTGAGGTTGAGCCGTTTCATCTCTTGCAGTCGATTCAGTACGTCGAGGCCACGGCGACCACGTGACCGTCTTAGCTTGTCGCTGCTGTCTGCGATGGTCTGTAATTCCATCAACACAAAGCGAGGCATGATGATCTCGGCATCCATGATCCCTGTTTCAGCAAGATCAGTAATCCGGCCGTCGATGACCACGCTGGTGTCGAGGATAAAAGGCTGAGCCCCTTTTATTTCCTTGGAAAATTCGACGTACGGGATGATAAAACGAAAGTCATCTCGTGTTTGGATCAGCCAGCTAATGCAGATGTAGGATAAGGCCACCCCGCAGAGAATCTGGATGATACTCCGGTATTTTGGATCCTGGTCGAGCAGGAAGGGTTCTATGGCACTGGTGGCAAAATAGGTCAGTGTTAGCGCAATAACGATACCAAAGTAAACGCATGTAATCACCTCAATGCGTTTTCGCGGAATTGCCAAGTCCGCAATAATAATGGAAATTGCTCCAACCATTGGTGTCACGATGGCAAAGAACTGAGGAGTTTCCGGAAGATCCATTTTTGCCATGGAAAATCCGACACCAACAGAGACGACAAAGAAGAGTAGTCGTAATACCCAAAGTGCCATAGTTGTGGAGTCCTGGCGTTATAGCTGCTTAGCGATGCTTCCCTAGCCGCTTATTATGCCCCTTCCCAGCGGTGGAAACTACCCCTCCCCTCAATTCGAAAAAAACTGGCTAAATTGCTGGTTGCAATAGCGATCTGTCATGCTTGCCAGATAATCTCCAATGCTGCGCGCTAGTCCAATCTTCTCGGCGCGCTCTTGAAATCGAGTTGGCAACAGGTCAACACGTTCCTGGTAACCATGAAACATTGTCTGTATTTGTTGCTGCGCTATTTTCCGGGTCTCTAGTAAATGAGGATGATGGTAAACACGGCTCTTCAAGAATTCTTCCAACTCTTTTTTCTCTTTTGCCAGTTGTTCAACTGGACCAATTCGAAAGGTTTCGCTGGGATCTTGCCAGTTTGAGTTCTGTAAGAATGCTTCAGCTGCTTGCAATACGTGGCTTACTTGGATGTCAATTAGTTCGTGCACAATGGCACGTCGCCGAATGTTCGGGGCAAGTTGATCAAAACGAGCTCCGATGCGTTCCAGGCAGTTTTGGATAAGCGATACATCGGCCAGTTCTTCCAGTGTTACCAATTCTAATTTGACGGCATCGTCTGTATCGTGCGCATCGTAAGTAATACTGTCAGCCGCTTCGACTACTTGGACCTCCAGCAACGGTGGGACCGTTTGTTTGTCCTTTTGAACCCGTGTTGCCTGGCCTTCAAGTATCTCTCGACTGAGGTTTAGGCCAGGCTGCGGACCGTCGCGGATTTCTAGCTCCTCGGCAATCGTTAACGCATACTGGTTGTGTGAAAATCCTCCCTCCGCTTCCAGGCAGAGATTCAAGGCATCTTCTCCCGCATGGCCAAAAGGTGGATGCCCGATGTCGTGAAACAGGGCCAGCGCTTCGATGAGGTCTTCGTTAAGCCGTAAGGCTCGTCCGATGGTTCGAGCGATCGATGCGACCTCATGAGTATGCGTTAAACGCGTACGATGATAATCTCCCATCTCTCCGGTGAATACTTGCATTTTTCCGTTGAGACGTCGAAAAGCACTGCTGTGAATAATTCGATCACGGTCCCGCTGAAATGGCCCCCGATAAGGGTGCGCAGGTTCGTCGTACTTGCGGCCTTTGGTTTGGGAGCTAAAAGTCGCATAGGAAGCGAGTAGCTTCCGTTCACGTTCATCAATGGTCTGCAGATGGTTGTTCGGCGACGAGGCAGGGCTAGAGTTCATGATGCTATTAATATAGACGATGAGAGGAGAGCGATGTGACCGTTCAACCAGCGGGGTTGAGCATTGCTTGTCACCTAGTGACTCCTTTGTTACGGTGACAACTTTGTTTTCCCGAGAAATTTATACTGACAGGCAGGAAAGTCCTGCGGACAGCAGCCATGGCGAAACGAAAATCGCGACGTTCATCATCGTCAGCTAAAAAGGTAAGCTCATCGTCTAGCCCTAAAGGTTCCGTGGCACAGCAGGCTTTGCGAGTCCGTGGTGCGCGGGTTCACAACCTGCAGGACGTTGATGTTGATATCCCGCGAAACCAGTTGACGGTTTTGACGGGGCCCAGTGGATCGGGGAAGAGCAGCCTGGCATTTGATACGATTTATGCCGAAGGGCAGCGCCAGTACATCGAAAGTCTTTCCGTCTACGCGCGACAGTTTCTCCATCAACTAGAACGTCCCGATGTAGATCTGATTGAAGGTTTGCAGCCGACGATTTGTATCGACCAGCGGCAGGGTAATCAGAATCCGCGCAGTACCGTGGCAACAGTTACGGAGATTTATGACTACTTGAGACTGCTGATGGCTCGCCTGGGGACACCCTCCTGTTATCAATGCGGAGAGGCTATTCGCCAGCAGTCGTTAGAGCAGATCCAGCAATCGTTGCTGGGCCTGGAAGAGCAAAGTCGCTTAATGATCCTGGCTCCCCTGGTAAGAGGGCGTCGGGGTCAGCATAAGGAAGTGTTTGAACAGATTCGCCAGGCAGGGTTTGTTCGTGCACGAGTCGATGGAGTGATTCATGATGTTGACCAGTTGCCTGACCTGGCGCCCAGGAAAATTCATCATATTGAAGCGGTGATCGATCGCTTGATCATTCGCTCCGGGGTTTCCACGAGACTGGCGGAATCGGTCCAACTGGCGGTTGAACACGGGCAAGGTCTGATTGTGGCCTGTGTGCAACAGAAGCCAAACTCACCCGAGGAAGCGGATCACTGGCAGGATATGTTGTTCAGCACACTCTATGCCTGCCCGAATTGTGGTATTAGCTTCGAGGAGCTTGAGCCCCGAACGTTTAGCTTCAACAGCCCTTACGGCGCTTGCCCGTCCTGTGATGGACTGGGTGCCAGCCTACAGTTTGATCGCGAATTGGTGATTACTGACATGAACTTGTCGATTGCCGAAGGCGCTATTGAGACTTGGAAAGGATCTAAAAATGCGGCGGTCAAGAAGCAAAAAGAGGCCGTGGCTGCGTGGTTAGCAAAAGCCAAGGCAGGGATTGAAAAACCATTGAAGGACTGGTCTGAGAAACAACGGGATGTTTTGTGGAGCGGTGATGGCAAGCAATACCCGGGCTTGACCTTGCTGTTGGAAAAAGAATACGCCACTGCCACCCGCCAGCCACGACTGGAACGATTGAATCGATTCCGGGGAAAAATATGTTGTGAAGTGTGTAACGGTGGCCGCTTGCGGCCGGAAGCGATGAGTGTCCGTCTTGGCGATGAGAATATCCAGCAGATTACTGCCATGACGGTTGGAAAGGCCAGCGAGTTCATTGCCGGATTACAGTTTGACAAAGAACAACGCTTGATTGCAGATCCGATTACCGGGGAGATTTTACAACGACTGAAGTTCCTGGAGAAAGTGGGGGCCGATTATTTGAGTCTCGATCGGTCCGCTGATACGCTCAGCGGTGGCGAATTGCAGCGAGTTCGGTTGGCAACCAGTATTGGATCCGGCTTGGTGGGAGTTTGTTACGTCCTGGATGAAC
>CAZXJC010000833.1:0-3780 GCA_964640885.1 uncultured Pirellulaceae bacterium
GTCTAAGAATCTCATCCATTCAAACTGTTACGAAAGTGGTGAGAACTATGGAAATTTTCTATCACCCTAAACAGGTTCCCAGCAGTCAGACCATGAAGAACAGTTATTCCAAGAGTCCGATTAAACCAAGATTAGTCGTTGAAAAACTATTGTCAGGTGAGTGTGGAAACAAGATTACGTTACGCGATTTTGAACCGCTTGCCAGGAAAGATTTTGAAATTGCACACGACAAGAATTACGTTGATGCTTTTTTAACAGGTGGTGAAGGGTGTAGTAGTAACGGACTCCCATGGAGCGAGGAGTTGGCAGGATCGGTTAAGTATACGAATGGTAGTCTGTATTATTCCATTAAGTACGCAACTGAAAACACAAACTCGTTTGTGCTTAGCCCTACTAGCGGGTTTCATCATGCAACACCGTTGCGTGGAGGAGCGTTTTGTACTTTTAGTGGTCAGGTTATCGCTTCCGTAAAGAGGTACCGAGAAACTGGTGCGGTTGGTGCGTACTTGGATCTAGACGCCCATTATGGAAACAGCATTGGAGACAGCAGCACATTTTGTCCTGATGTAGAAGTAGCTATCACCCTAAACTTGAATCCATCGATGCATGGTGAACTTTACCTGGCAGAGCTAGCAGATGGCCTTGAAACACTAGAATGTCAGATTGATTCTGGGATTGACTACGTTGTTTGGTGCCACGGTGCAGACAGTCATCTGGATGATGACTTGGGCGGTTGTGTGGGTACTGAAGACTGGCTTGAATGTAGCAAGATGTTTTATAGCTTCATTCAACGAAAACGTAACGAAGGACATAACGTGCCAGTGGTAGCCTCACTGTTTGGTGGCTATCGGAGAGACGATTATGACTTTGTCATCGATCTACATACTCGAGATATAGAAATGGGTATGGAAATCCTAGAGTCTGAAGAGCAGCTTTAACCCATTAGAGGGGTTGATGTCTCGGCAGCGCGGTAAATGATTCTAGCCATGTTGAGCGCTTTGAGATTCTGGGAAAAATCTCAAAAAAGATCCGGATGTTCTGCCCGCGTTCCCTCTTATCTGGTAGTGGGCAACCAATGGCGAGTTGCCGCCAGTTTTTATTGGATTTGAAGGAGTATTGCTAATGCTAAAGATACCTGCGATTGAATTGATGCCTCGTCAACACTATGGAGCCATGACAGTTGTTCCCTTGAAGGCTCAATTCAACTCGGAAGTGAATTATCTTCTCGGTGGTGAGGCGATGAGCAAGGGCCTGGTCCATGTCGAGGAGGTCAGCCAGCAGGGGAGTGTACCCAATCTGCGTGTTAAGAACGATTCAACGTCGTTTGTGCTGTTTATCGATGGTGATCAGTTGATTGGTGCCAAGCAGAATCGTGTTTCCAACACGAACGTGTTGTTAGCGCCTCAGAGCGCATCGATTATTCCAGTCAGTTGTGTGGAACAGGGGCGTTGGGATTATAAGTCGGCTCAATTTGGAGCGAGTCCTGAGGCTGCACCGCCGAGCATCCGGAAAATCCTGGCACAGTCGACCATGGACTCGATCCAGGAGTCTGGTACGCAGGTCTCTGATCAGGGTGCCGTGTGGGGTGAAATTGCGCGTAAACAAGTGGCGATGAACGCCTGCAGCGAGACCATGGCCATGTCTGATACCTATTGTCACGTGGACGAAGAGCTCAAGACGTACCAGGCTAGGATTAAGTACACTCCGGGTGCCAACGGATTCCTGGTTGGCATTGGGAACCGAGTGGTCGCCCTGGATCTGTTTGATTCCGAGGAGATCTGTGAGCAGATTTGGGATCGAGTAATACGTGGTGATTCACTTGTTGCCGTGGAATTCAAACTGCAACAGGGTGAGTTGTCGGACGAGGATATCGAAACGGCAGTAGGCCGGTTTCGCTTTGCCTCCTGGCAGCAAGTCCCAGCGGTTGCCGCTGGCGAGGAATACCGGGTTGCTGGTCAGCCTGCTCAAGAAACTGGTGGTTCATGGTACTACGAACGTGCTGGTCAAGCGGTTGGACCGATAGGTCTCGAAGGTTTGCGGGGATTAATGGCCCAGGGCACGATTGACCTGTCAACTCGGGTTTGGAGTGAGGGCATGGGCGATTGGAGTGCTGCAGAGATGATCCCGGCAATGACTTCCCCACCGCCCCTGGTGCATGATTCTTTCATGGCCAGTGCGCTGGCTTACCAAGGTCAGTTGATTCACGGCAGCGCGATTCTGAACTAGCCGCAGTGGAGTTGCCAATAAGGATGACTTAATCGGTCGACGGGTTCCATGGTTTGGGGCCGTCGGCCGATTTTGGTCGTAAGAACTTGGCATCTACATCCCGGTACCAGGCGTGCAAGTCCTTTCGCATGGCATTTACCAGCTCGGGATTACTTTCAGCAAGGTCCTTGCGCTCGCCAATATCCTTGGAGAGGTCGAAAAGGTGAACGCGACCGTCCTCAAAGCGTTCGATCAGTTTCCAGTTGCCGGTCCGCACGGCCGCCCCCGGAAAGCCGCCCTGGTTGCTGTAGTGCGGGTAATGCCAGTAGAGGTTCTTACGATCGAGGGATTTACCGCCCTTGAGCAGCGGCATCAGGTTCACGCCATCGATCGGTCCGACACCGGCTACCTTCGCCCCGGCGGAGCTTAAAAAGGTTGGGAAAAAGTCGGTGCTCATCACCGGATGCGCTGAAACGGAGCCGGCCTTGGTGACACCGGGCCAGCGGACAATGAAATTCTCACGAATTCCCCCTTCGTAAAGCCAGCCCTTGCCGCCACGCAGGGGCAGGTTGGAGGTGGGAGAGCCTTCAGAAGTGGAGAGGCCTCCGTTGTCGGATGTAAAGCAGACCACGACTTCGTCTTCTAATCCTAGTTCGTCCAGCTTCTTGAGAACTTTGCCGACTGCCATATCCATGGCCTCGACCATGGCGGCGTAGACAGCATGTTTTTGCAGGATGCGGACCTTGCGGGGGCGCTTGTTCTTGGGAAAGACCATTTCCTCTTCACCGAATTCCGGACCTTTGATGTTAGCTGCCTTTTTCTTGTACTTGGCGACCAGGTCGGGACGTCCGATCAGAGGTGTGTGGACCGAGTAAAAAGCCAGCACGGCCAGGAAGGGCTGGTCCTTGTTCTGCTGGATAAACTTACAAGTCTCCGTGGCCAGTCGATCCGGCAGGTGTTCTCCCTCCGGGCCATCGGTTAGACGGGGGTTGCCGTAGGGTGAAAAGTAACGCTTGCCGCCATAGGGCCCACCGCGGGTGATTCCTCCCTGGTTAACATCGTATCCCTGTTTCTCGGGCCAGTGCGTTTCGGGACCCAGGTGCCACTTGCCAGCAAAGAATGTTGCATAACCCTGCTGCTTGAGAGCCTCGGCCATCGTTACTTCTTCCAGGTCCATGCGATCATGAAGCGGAGCCGAGGCAAACAATCCGCCACGACGACCACTGAAAAAGTTAGTGGCATCTTTGCGAGACGGGTAACGTCCGGTTTGAATACCAAAGCGAGTTGGTGAACAAACCGGGTTGGCTGCATAACCGTCAGTAAATTTCATGCCCGAGCGGGCCAGTGCGTCGATGTTGGGCGTCTCATAAAAGGTCTTCGGGTTGTAGGCACCCACGTCCATGTAACCGAGGTCGTCAACCACGATCAGAACATAGCTCTGCTTTTTAGACTTCGCACTCGCGTTGGTCTCGGCACCGGTGGCAAGAGTTGCCTGGAGAAAAAGACTGCCAGTGAGGAGAAGGGTGGGAAGCTTGATAGCCTGCATGGCGAGTTCCTTGTTGATCGTTTCTAGAG
>CAZXJC010000834.1:0-3419 GCA_964640885.1 uncultured Pirellulaceae bacterium
GACCTTGAGACACTACTGAAAAAAGATAAGGATAACTATCTCGCCACGCTGGCCCTGGCCGAAGCGATGGCCAATCTTAAGGAGACGGATGAAGCGATTGAACTGGCCGGTCGAGCTATCAAGCTGGAACCGGAAGCCCCACAGGCTTACGAGTTGCGCGCCCGAATTTATGTTTTGACCAGTGCCATGGATTTGGCATTAGTGGATGTGAACCAGGCTCTCCATTTGCAGCCCGGTTCTTATACCAGCTTGCTACTGAGAGCCCGTTTGTTCCAGGCCCAGGACAAATTCAATGAGGCACTCAAGGATGTGGAAACGGCGCTCAAGGTTCGTCCTAAAACAGTTTCAGCCCTTTTCTTGAAAAGTACCATCTACGAAGAACAGCGGAAATTTGGCAGGGCAGCAGCGACGATGCGGCAAGTTGTAGTGTTGCAACCTGAAAACGAACAGGCTCGGCTGATGCTGGGTATGTACTACAGCATGGCATCGAAAGTCAAGCAAGCGTTAATTGAGTTTGATCTGATCCTGAAAAAGAATAAAGGTAATACAGCTGCCCTCTATTGGAGAGCTGATACGCGTTTGAATATTGGTGATCATCAGGGGGCACGGAAAGATTATGAACGTGTCTTGGAGGCTAATCCGAAACACGAAGCCACCTTAAACAACCTGGCCTGGTTGCTCGCGACATCTCCCGAAGATGCATTACGTGACGGTAAACGGGCTGTTGAACTGGCGCTGCAGGCCAGCGAATCATCAGAGTACAAGAAACCTCATATACTCAGTACGCTGGCCGCAGCTTATGCAGAGAGCGGTGCCTATGATAAGGCAGTGGAATGGTCAAGCAAGGCGGTCAAGTTAGGTCGCGAGGATATCCAGGGGCAGTTAGAAGCGGAATTGAAGAACTACGAACAAAAAAAGCCCTGGCGAGAAAAGAAAGAACTACCGGAATCGAAAGAAGTGCCTATCAAGGGGACATAATATCTGTCAGTGAGAAGATGCAATGGACCGCGAAGCAGCTTACGCATTAGTTTGTGAGTACACCGATGGCGAAAGCCTGCGCAGGCATATGCTGGCCGTTGAACTGGCGATGCGAGCTTACGCCAAAAAATACCAGGAAGATGAGAATAAGTGGGCCATCGTCGGACTGCTTCATGATTTTGACTATGAAAAATGGCCCGACCCTCCGGATCACCCTTTGAAAGGCTCCGAGATATTGACCGAACGAGGTTATCCGGAAGATGTGATTTATGCGATTAAGTCGCACGCTGATTACCTGGAAGACTGCCCACGTCTTTCGTTGATGGACAAGGCCCTCTATGCGTGTGACGAACTGGCCGGTTTTATTTCAGCCGTGGCCAAGGTACGCCCAGACGGAATCCACGGAATGAAAGCGAAGAGTGTCCGCAAGAAACTGAAACAAAAGAGCTTTGCCGCAGCCGTTAATCGAGAGGATATTGTTAACGGCGCCGAAGATCTTGGAGTGGAACTCAATGAACATATTCAGTTTGTCGTAGACGCGATGGCTGAAGAGGCGGAATTGTTGGGGCTGGAACCCTAGCCGCTGAGAAGATTCGAATAAAATTAACGAAGGAGTGTCATCATGGAAATCCAAGCTGCTGATCAACTTGTTGCTAAAAAGTGCAAGCCATGTGAAGGTGGTGTCGAACCCTGTACCCTGGCTGAAGCGGAAGACCAGTTATCCAAGCTTACGGGATGGTATCTGACCCACGACGGCCAGCGAATTCGCAAAGATTGGACAGTCAAACACTTTATGGCAGGAATGGACTTTTTTAATCGCGTCGCTGAAGTGGCCGAAGCAGATGGGCATCATCCGGATCTGCATATCGAAGGTTATCGTAACCTGTCGATCGCACTTTGGACCCATGCGATTGGTGGTTTGAGTGAAAACGATTTTATCTTGGCTGCCAAAATTGATCAGCTAGAGATAGCTCTGCAATCCTAGTACTCTGCGCTCAGAATGAACTGACCGTGTCAGAGATGAGGAAACCTCTTTAAAGAAGTGTGAGCGGGTTCTGGCGAGATTTTAGCGGCATCGATACCGGTTTGCCCTGGCGATGGGATTCAAAGATAGCGGCAATCATTTCCACGGTAGTCCGCGCTTCATAAACACTGCATTCTGGCTGACGATCTTCCTCGATCGCCAGTAACAGATCACTGCAAGCCGCAATATTGCCAGCGTGTAATCCACCATCCTTAAGTGGCTCTGGCTTCCCTGCGCCTGCGGAACTGACCGGAATCCACTTCTTGCCACTGCGGCCAGGTGACCACATGGGATCGGGTAGGAAATGAACCTGCGGAAGGAAGCCAGTCACGATATCAATAATCCCCTTCGATCCCATGATCTGTAACCCGAAGCGACGACCCGCCGTATCTCGCTGCGAACCAAAATAAGCAGTTACACCTTCATTCATACCGTACATCGCAGCCAGGTTGTCCCCAGCCAAAGGTCCGATTCCCTCAGGTCCCTGGTGGACATGTTTTTTCGTTACGGGCTGGTCTTTTTCCATCACTGTGGCAAAGCACCAGTTTGCTTCACCGGCAAAATGGTGGATCAAGTTCATGTCGTGGCTTCCGAGTACCCATAGATCTTCACCTCCCCCGCGCCGGGCTTCCTTGCCACGTCCGCGTAGTTCTAGTACTTCACCGAGTTGACCATCGTAGATAAGGTCTCGAATCACTCGCAGCTTAGGGCTGTAACGAGTTTGGTGGGCAATCGCCAGCTTAATTTTATGTTTCTCACAGGCAGCCACCATCTCATCTGCCTCCACCAAATTTCGGCACATCGGCTTTTCCATGTAGACGTGTATTTTTCGCTCGGCCGCAGCGATTACCATGTCACGATGTTGATCCAAGTGGCGTGGTCCAACACTGATGACATCTGGCTTGGCTTCCGCGAGCATTTTGCGGTAATCGCTGTAAGCACGAGGGGCCTTCAAACGGGCAGCCGTGGCCTTTAAACCAGCTGGATCCGCGTCAGCGACCGCTACCAGTTCACAGCCTGGTAAGTGTCCCCAGACGGTATCCAAGCCATGACCATAATTGCCGCGTCCCGTATGACCGATGACGCCTACTCGATATTTCCTGGCCATGATGAGCTCCCCTTGTCTGTGAGTTTGCTGACTGTGTTATATTCGATAAATCAGTCGACTCAGCTACCTTCAGGTGATAGCTGAGAAAGTAGAATGTCCAGTATCATACACCATGCAGAATGGGTTGTCGATTTTCACCGTTTAGAGAACCAAGAGACGAACACCTCGTGACCGATCAATCAACTCGAACCAAACGTGTAGCGGTTATCGGTGGTGGTATTGCTGGTTTGTCAGCAGCTCATCGCATCCATGAATTGGACAAAAGCGTTGAAATTGTCCTGTTTGAATCGCTGGATTATTTGGGAGGCG
>CAZXJC010000835.1:0-4619 GCA_964640885.1 uncultured Pirellulaceae bacterium
GCCGCTCCGTCGTACTGGAACTGGTAAGGCTTACCGTCACCATAGCGTTCGCGAATCTTGGGGTCTTCCTTGGATAGATCTAAGGCGTCAACCAACTTACTCGAAGTGAGCACATCAAAGGCCTGTTGCTGGTAGGAATCAAGCCCTTCCAATTGGCCATTGGTGTCAATATCTCGCCGCAACCGATCAATCCCAGCCAAGACTTGCTTGCGATCGTTAAGTCGATCCGTGGTAACACCAGAAAGCTTCATGTTCGCCAAGCCTTCACCATCGGGCACAAAGGGGGCATACGTTGGGCCGAGGAACCCCGGAGTCCCTGGATTACGCCAAACTCCAGCCGTCTTCATGCCAATATAGGGAGGCACACTCTGATCGACAGGACCTGCCATTTTATGCAAAACACAGCCCAGTGCCGGAAAGCCGCCAACGGCACGCATTTCCTGGTGACGCCAGCCGGTCATGCACTGGAAAGAATCATGGCGGCCTTCACACCCAACCACCGCTCGTAGGACTGTCGACTTATCCATGATCGAGGCAATCTTCGGAAAACACTCCCCAATCTGAATCCCCGCGACACTGGTCGCAATCGGCTGAAATGGTCCGCGGATCTCCTTGGGCGCCTCGGTCTTGATTTCCCACATATCCTGGTGGGGAGGACCACCGCCAAGGAAGATATTGATGACGGCCTTGTGATTCATCTTGGTGCCAGACGCACCTTCTGCTCGTAACAAGTCCACCATGTTGAGACCATAGGCACCAACTCCCAAGGCACCGCTCTTCAAAAGACCACGACGACTTACGCCATCACAATATCCACTTCTGCCTGGTTTCGATCCATAAATCGACAGCATGAGAGACTCCTCAGGAAAACGTATCTACTTATGTTTATCGGCTTCTATACCCTGTTAATCACGAACTAAACTGCGGTCTAAGCTTAGCATCTGGCTCTTTTAAAGGCAATCGTAATCTGCTTAACCACCCCACACCTACCCGTAAAAACCGCGAGCTTCTTCAGGTTAGCCTGCTAGCTTAACTCTTTGACCGGCTGTCGATTCTCATCTACCAAGTACCTTGGCCGCCCGCTTAAATCGTTGATCTTGACCTCGTTCACATTGATCCCCAACTGCTGGTAGATAGTCGCAAACACTTCCTGAACATGAACTGGTCTATCAGCCGGAACCCCACCTGTTTTATCCGTCGCTCCGATCAACCGCCCCGGCTTAATATCACCACCGGCCAACAAGATGCTTTGCGTCCGGTCCCAGTGATCTCGTCCCCCTTTAGCATTGATCTTGGGCGTCCGTCCGAACTCGCCCCAGACGACGACCGAAACTCGTTCAGAAAGTCCCCGCTGCTCCAGGTCCTGCAGTAGGACAGAGATGGCATGATCAAATGGAGGCAGATAACGCTTGGACAAATACTCGATGGTCCCCTCTCGATTTGAGTGCCAGTCCCAAGCCCCAAAGGCGACGGTCACGCAGCGAACTCCCGCTTCCACCAGTCGGCGTGCCATCAGCAGGTGCTGGGGACTCTGGGGTGGAGCCCCGAAGGCGTTATCAGTAGTCGTTGCTTCGCCGTACCAGTCGCGTATTTTTTTGTCCTCCTGCTGCAAATCCAAAGCGTTTGCCATCCGACTGGAGGTGAGAATACCCAGTGCCTGCCGCTGAAACGTGTCGACACCATCCACCTCCACCTGACGCTGAATCTTGCCAAGCGAACCAAGCAGTGCCTGGCGACCTGAGAAGCGATCCAGGTTCACACCGTTGAGGACCAGGTCCTTATTGATTTCACCTGCCGTGGCAAACGGAACATGGCTCATCCCGGTAAACCCAGGCCAGGAATCCTTGTTGGCATTATCGTGATTTCCACGATTCCGATAGGGCCGATAACTCATCGCAGGAGAGGCATCAACGTAGGGGAGGGCACCGCCCGCCCCGGGGCCCAGTACATGGGACGCAACCGACCCAAAGGTCGGCCAACCACCGGCGGGTTCTTCGTCACCAGGGCGACCACCGGGACGACCGCTATAACACTGAAACGATTCGTGCCGATTCGTCATCCCACTCAAAGTCCGGATCACCGAAAACCGGTCATTCATGGCAGCCAGCCTGGGTAGCAACTCGCAAAAAGAGACTCCCGGAAGCCGTGTCTTGATTGGATTGTAAGAACCTCGTATCTCGCTGGGCGCATCGGGCTTAGGATCGAAGGTTTCGTGCTGCGTTGGTCCGCCACAAAGGTAAACCATGATCACCGAGCGAGTCTTGTCAGATGGCCGCTCCGACTCGGCGGCCAACAAATCAGCGAGTGTCAGTCCGCCGACACAGCCAAGTCCACCCAGCCGCAAAAAACTGCGCCGATTCATCTGGTCGCAGTAAGGTCCCAGCCTGTTACCAAGGATCTGTAACATCGAGCTTTTTTCCAGTGAGGATGTGTTAGGGGAGTTGTTAATGATATCGAATCGGGGATCAGGTGAACATGCAGTTTTCTGCGGCTATCGCCGCTTTTCGAGTCCATTCACCTGATTCTCGCTACTCTGATGGCTGGCAGATCTGGGCAGATTCGAACAGAATAGAACTCAACGTAGCGTCCCCTGTTTCGGAATCACCGGTATGCGACCGTCACGAATCTTACTAATGCTCCTTGTCCTGCTACCAGAAACGGGGTACGGCCAGCAATCGCCCCAGTCCACACGGGCTCAAGAGGACTTCTTTGAAGCGAAAATTCGTCCGCTGCTAGCGGCTAAGTGCCTGGAATGCCACGGCCCTACACCCCAGGAAGCGGGCCTTCGCGTCGATTCCCGTAGCGCCCTGATCAAGGGGAGTGAAAAGTATCCGGTCGTGGTCGCAGGCAAGCCCGAGATGAGCCCCCTCATCAAGGCGCTCGAACAGACTGCCGATCTGAAGATGCCGCCAGAAGAAAAACTGCCAGCGGACCAGGTGGACGCGTTCCGACAATGGATAAAAATGGGGATGCCCTGGCCCGGAGACCGACCGCTGGCCAAGAGCGACAGCTACCCAGCCATCCTCGCCAGCCACTGGTCACTGCAACCGATAAAGGCCCCACCACTTTCAGCAGTTCAACAGACTAGCTGGCCGGCGACAGGCATTGACTACTATATCCTGGCAAAACTCGAGGCGGCCAAGTTGCAACCATCTCCAGTCGCTAGCCGTCGCCAGTTAATTCGTCGGGTCATGTTCGACCTGGCCGGTTTGGCACCAACACCCGACCAGGTCGCTGACTTCATCAACGATATGTCACCTGATGCTTACGAGCGCATGATCGACCGCATCCTGGCATCGCCTCAATATGGAGAACGATGGAGTCGCTACTGGCTCGACGTAGCCCGCTACAGCGATACGATGGGCTACAACATCATGAAAGAACGTCGGTTTCCTTTCTCGTACACCTATCGGGACTATGTCATCCGTTCGCTCAACGCGGACAAGCCCTACGACCAGTTCGTAATGGAACAACTAGCTGCCGACTTGATGAAACTAGACGACCCACGTGATCTTGCTGGCCTGGGCTTCCTGACCATCGGACGCCGCTATCGCAATGAGCAACTGGACGTCGATGACCGGATCGACACCATGACCCGCGGAATGCTCGGCATGACTGTTTCTTGCGCACGCTGTCATGACCACAAGTACGACGCCATCCCGACCGCTGATTACTACTCGCTCTATGGCGTCTTTGCCAGTAGCCATATCCCGGGTGACCAGGACCTACCCCTTATCGGAACTCCGGAAACGACGCCTTACTACGGTGAATTCAAAGCCGAACTGGACAAGCTAGAGGGGAAATTACGAGCCTACGACAAAATGCGAGCCTACAAGTTCACTTTTGATTTCCGGCGACAACTTGCTGATTACCTCGTCCGGGCGATCGCCGCCCCAACCGAAGTCGAGCTGAAAGAGCTCAAAGGACTCAAGGTTGCTGGCGAAAATATTCGCCAGGGTCTCGTCGCCAGCTGGCGGCAATTCCTGACTGACGAAAAACACAAGGATCATGCGGTTCGCGGACCGTTGAGAAAAATTGCCCTGCTGCCAAAAGGCCAGTTCTCTAAAAATCGCCAAGACTTATTTAACAAGATCCGCGAACTGCCCGCGGGCACTGCTGCCGGCCAGATCAACCCACTAATCAAGCAGCGGATCCTTGACCAGCAGCCAGAAAACAAGATTCAGCTCGTTCGCCTGGTCGCAGACTTACTCCAGGAAACCTACTTGAAATCGATCGAAAAAGACGCCCTGCTTTCCGAAGCAGAAAAGCAACTCAGCGAACTCGTTGCTAACGACGACACACCAACTCACGTCACCCCGGCCAACGTAACCAAGTTCTACAATCGGGATGATACCAACAAGCGACAAAAAGTCTTGCGGCCAGTCGAACAACACAAGGCCTTCGCCAGGGGCAATCCACCGCGAGCGATGGTACTGGCTGAAAAGAACAACCCTTATGACCCACGCATCTTTATCCGCGGCCAGGCTGGTCGCAAAGGTGACCATGTACCGCGACAGTTTCTCTACGTGGTTGCTGGGCCCGATCGACAACCGTTCAAGCAGGGAAGCGGTCGACTCGAAATGGCCCAGGCGATTGCCGACCCCAACAACACCTTAACG
>CAZXJC010000836.1:0-4154 GCA_964640885.1 uncultured Pirellulaceae bacterium
AAGCACCCCTGATGATCTCCATGCACGGCGGCGGCTGTTCGCCCGAAGTAGCTCTTTTTACTGGCGGAGCCAACTACCATGGTATGGTCCGCAACGGAGCCAAATACGGCTACGTGGTTTACGCGCCCCAACACTTATTCCGGGCCGAAGGTTATCCTCGTGACATCCGACGACAGATCGACGATCGCCTGCGACTGGTCGGAACCAGTATCACGGCCGTCGAAGTCGCCAAGATTACCTATGCCATCGATGAACTGGTTAAGCGTCCGGAAGTAGATGCCAGTCGCATCGGCATGGTGGGCCTCTCTTACGGAGGATACTATGCCCAGGTCACACCGGCCATCGACAAACGGATCAAGGTCTCGGTCTCCAGCTGCTACTACGGAGTCCAGGAAGGCCGTTACGAAGCGAGCGAGTTAAGTGTCCCCACGGACTTTAGGTTTGTCGACCGTTTTACACTCTTTGATGACGCTGATATCGTCGCACTGGTCTGCCCGCGGGCTCATCAAATCCAGGCCGGGGCACGTGACAATGCGTCGCACCGGGAAAAGGGAAAGTCACTGGCCCCCATCTCGGCAAACTACTACAAGCAACTCAAGCTACCTGGCAAATTCGAGCACGTCATCTTTGCAGGTGGACACGAGTTCAACGACCAGTCAGCCTGGGCCTTCGTAAAGAAACACCTCTGAGACAGACAACCGGTTAAACGACCGGGTCAATCTCACGGATCGCTTCCCCGAACGGCAGGATCGGCATGGGTCGGCCACCATGATCTGGGAAGGTGTGTTCTGGATTGACACCGAGATGCTTGTAGACACTGGCCCACAAATCGTTCGGTGTGAGGGGTCGTTTGACTGGCTCCTCCCCCTTCGAGTTGGTGGCACCAATCACTTGGCCGGTACGCATGCCACCACCACTGACCAGCATGCTCATGGCCCGCGGCCAATGATCGCGACCAGGCTGATCGACCTTACTTTTCGTCCCTGGTCTGACCGTAATGCGAGGCGTTCGACCGAACTCACCAGTAACCACCAGCAGTACACGGCGATCCAGGCCTCGATCATAGATATCTTCGATCAGCGCGGTGATGACCTGGTCATAGATCGGAAAGCGAACTTCTGCATCCTTGAACAAGTGGCAATTCACTGCATGGCTGTCCCAGTTATAAACACCCCAATCTGGCATCCGGATGCCAGAGACATAAGGGTTCTCCATGACAACGGTAACCAACGGCACACCGGCTTCGACCAGTCGGCGGGCCAGGATCGCACGCTGTCCCCATTCGTGGCGTCCGTAGCGATCGCGCAACTTGTCGGATTCATGCGACAGGTCAAACGCCTCGCGAGCAGCCTCGCTGGTGATCATCGAAAGAGCCAGTTCGTTGAAGGAATCGATGGAATCCATCACGCGACTGGCATCAACATCTTTGCGTAGCTTGTCCAGGCCATTGAGCAGGCCCACCCGGTCGTCGAGTCGTTCTTCAAAAAGGCCGCTGGCCAATGCCAAGTTTTGGATCTTGAAATTCTCCGCATTCGGATCGGCCGAAATACGAAACGGATGGGTCTCGGCGCCGAGGTAGGCAGAGCCAAAGCTAAAGACATCGATCGGATTGACGCGTCCGTTTCCCAGGACAATGTAGTTGCAGAGACCAGATGGATTCTTTCTGTCTTCGAGTACCTTGGCGGCCATCGAGCCAACCATGGGCGTATCATTCACGAAACCGGTCGGTTCCAATGGTGCTCGCCCGGTAAGGAACCGCTTGTGGCCTCCCCCGTGGTCGGCAAACTTGTGAGCACAGGACCGGATGAGTGTAAACTTGTCGGCGATCTTGGCATGTCGGGGCAACAGTTCGCCAATATCCATCCCGGGCACCTTGGTCCGGATCGGACTAAACTGGCCACGGTAATCTTCCGGAGCGTCCGGTTTCAGATCGTAGGTTTCCATGTGGGGCGGGCCCCCCGGAAGCCAGACAAAAATCACGGACGTATCAGGAAGTGGGCCGGCCTGCGCAGAGAGGGCTTGCGCCTCGAGCAGACGGGAAAGCCCCATGCCTCCAAGAACGCCCCCACCCAATTGCAGGACATTGCGACGACTGATTTGTTTTTTACCTGTCATAACATTCCATTCTAGCATTTTCGCGGGGCGCTCACCACGTTTATTATCGGCAGTCTACAGGTAATGCAATCCCTAAAACTGCTACTGGCTGTTGACCTGATACCAGCAAACAACTTACGTCCCGTTCTTTTTCTTTTTGGGCCGTGGCTTGGGCAAAATCAGCTTCGGCGGCGGCAGCCCATCGTCCGGCTGATCCCAAAGCCGATAGGGATCATGCAAGCGCCGCATCTCCGCCAGTAGCAACCCTTCCATCTCCGCCAGCTTCTTTGCATAACGAGGATCGGCTGCCAGGTTCAACTGCTCGGCCGTCGGCTGGCTGCCAGACAACGCCCGTACCTGGGGAGCATGATGCTCCTTGATGAACTCATGCGGATTTTTCGCCAGGTTGAATAACTGGGTCTCGCGTACCTTGCCATCCAGCACGTCATACTTGATCAGTTTCCAATCCCCCTGTTTTACGCAACGCATCCCCGGCTTGGTCCCACCACAGTAGACACCAAACAGTGTCTCCCGAATCGTCTGCTGTTTCCCTTCCAAGACTGGCTTGAAACTCGTCCCTTCACTAGTTGCCGGCGCCGGGATATCGGCCAAGTCACAAAGCGTCGACAAAACATCGAGCAGGTAAATATTCCCCGGCACTCGCGTCCCTGCCTTGATCCCCGGTCCCTTGACCACGAACGGCACACGCCAGGTGTGCTCATAGAGGTTTTGTTTCCCTTGCAAACCGTGTCGGCCAATCGCCATCCCATGATCGGCCGTGTAAACAATGTAGGTATTGTCGAGCTCGCCCATGGCTGCCAGATTCTTCAGCACGCGTCCCAATAGGATATCAATATTTTCACTACAGGCGAATTCACGCCCCAACTCGTTACGAATGGTTCGTTCGTCCCGCTTCTCCCAAACACCGCTGACCTTCACCTCATCACGCAAGCCAGGGTGGCCATGATGAAACGGATGAGCGGGCAAGTAATTGACCGGCAACACCGGCTGCTTCGGGTGGGCTGCTGGCAGCACGTCCTTGTCCTTGTGATTCACGGCACCATACTTAGCCAGTAGCTCCGGCTTGCCATCCCGCGTGTCGTGTGGGTGGGAAAATCCAAAGTAGATCAGGAACGGATCGGCATCCTTGCTGGCCTGGCGATCGTCAAGATACTCAAGCACCTGGTCTGCGTGCCACGCACTCCCAGTTTCATCCGTCCCGCCCCGTTTGGTAGCATCCCGGACGACCGTGAACTGAGCATTGGCTGCATCGTAACTGTTCCCCCGTTTGCAGGTTCGCATCGTGTCGTAGCCAGCACGGTTAAAAACCGCAGCCAATGTGTTATTGACCAGGTTTGGTGGAACACGAGTGGGATCAGTCCCATTCGGATTCAATCTCCGCATCCCCCGATCGGGAATGTGCCAGACCGTACGGCCACTCATGATCATGTGTCGCGAAGGCGTGCAAACTCCGCCAACCCACGCCCCCATGTGATAAGCCGTATCAAAGACCATTCCTTCGCGGGCCAGCGAGTCGATATTTGGCGTCTGCAGTGAGGACTTAGCATTATAAATTTTCAAATCAAAGGGAGACTGATCATCGACTAGTACAAACAAAATGTTCGGCTTCGCAGCGATCAGCTTGCCATTCATCCCCAACAAGCAAACCAGGGCCAGCAGGCAAATCCCCGACAGCTTACGAATAACAACCAGGCTGACAAATCTCATGAATCGTCTCTCGCATTAAAAGCTATAAAGAACTAGCAACCATCTTAAGGATGGCTCAGGCGTGTAATAACCGGACAATGGTCCGAGGGAAAGCGACCCTTGAACTGGCTAGCATCAATCTTGTGTGACAACACCTTAAGATGAGCATCCACAAAAATAAAATCAATGCGTCGGCCCGGCACCACGGCTTTCCCAAACCCGTTCCAACTTGACATAGGCCCCACATGCTTTGCCTTAGACTCCAGGAGAGCATCCTTAAAACCACCCCGTTGAAGATTCTTGTATGGCTCGGAATTTGGCAAGCAATTCAAGTCGCCCATCACGACTGCTGG
>CAZXJC010000837.1:0-7347 GCA_964640885.1 uncultured Pirellulaceae bacterium
GCCACCACAATCCTTCATAGGACTGACGTCCCAAACCGCCTACACGCACCCGCAAGTCAGCAGACTCTCCACGCTGATTATCTCCGGAAAAGAGAGTGCACGGACTTTTAGTGATGCCCGCCGAATCCACAATCGTCTAGAAAAAGCTCGCGGCAAAGTACCGCAATCTCAGGGAAAAACTCTCTATAACTACGGCTGCAAAACGGCCAAGCAAGGAGCAGACTTGTTCGCCAAAGGTGTCGAACCGAATCCTCTGGGACTAATCGGTAATTTTGTACGATTGCGTTTAGAGACTCGCAAAGCTGATTTCCCTTGGTCTGATCGTACCAACCCTTTCAAGGAATCCAACTGACTCCCAGTCACAATCGTTTCCCTAGGGCATTCACTGCTAGGGTAACTTCGGTATACGGATCTTTCGCCCCACCGGTAACGTCTCGAGTTTCGTGAATTCCTCTGGATTCATCTCTTGAATACGGCTGGCTTGCTCAACATCACCCCAAAACCGTTTGGCCAACTCAACCATCGTATCTCCAGGCCTAACGACATACCATTGCCAGTCTGGCAATGTCTTACCCGGCAATAGAGCCTGCTCAGGATCCGGGATTGAAGAATCAACCGGCAGCGTCTCATCTGGCCTGAGCAATACTTTCGAGTCCTTGGGTAATACCGCAGCCGGAATCGTCTGCTGCAAGTTGGCATGCTTGCGAACACGTGGCGGGGGAATCAACTGCCCCGGTCTATTCCCTGAGGAACTGTGATCATCAAGGTTGGTAGCTGGCGATGATTGATCTTGAGCAGGTACTTGCAACGTGACACCATCGGGATTCCAGGTGCACTCATCACTCGTATCCGAGACGTTCTGTACATTCGAGACAGCTGGCTGCGTACGACTTTTCTGGAAGGGCAGGGCACAACAGAGGCCCAGCACCAGGACACCAATACCGAATACCACTTGTCGGCGGTTCAAAGCCATACCTAAAGCCTCGATCAAGAGGGACTCCGGCCAATACGCACGTAAAGGCCCGGAGAGTTCGCCTTAGATCGCTATCGGCTTAAACCGAGCAGAGACTTGAGAAGGGCTTGTTAAAGTGACCCAGATGGCAAAAAACAGGTCCAATGGAACCCGTTACAAAACCGGCCCGCTAGCTGTTTTTGACTAACCATTACCGGCTACTGACCGCGACTTGCTTAACCACAACAGGACAGGAGAGGCAACGAATACGGAACTGTAGGTACCGACGATCACGCCAACGACCAGGGCATAGGCAAATCCGTGAATTCCCTGCCCACCGAACCAGTACAGAATCGCGACCACGATCAAGGTCGTCAACGAAGTAAGCACCGTTCGACTCAACGTCTGATTAATACTCTGATTAATCATCGCCGCCGTCAAATCGGGACTCTTACCGCGCACTTCTCGTATCCGGTCAAAGACAACAATCGTATCATTCAATGAGTAGCCGATAATCGTCAGGAAGGCAGCCACAATCGGCAAACTAATGCTAAACTCCTCAACCTTCAGGAACCACAAAACATCGGCAAGATAAAAACTCAACGCAATGGCACCTAAGGTAATAAGGACGTCGTGGACCAGTGCGACTACCGCTGCCAACCCGTAAACAACTCGCTGAAAACGAATCCAGATATATCCGATGATGCCCAGCAAACTGGTCAACATGGCAAAAATCGCTAATCGCTGCGTATCGCCGGCAACCTTACCACCAATCGTATTGGAGGAATGAAAGACCGGGGTACTCGCTAAATCGCTACCTAATTGCTCCAGTATCCGTTCCGTGACTTGCTGGTCACGATTGAGTGTTACTTCCCATTCGTGGAAGCGGGCTCCACTCTCGGCATTCCATTTGGTATCACCCGTTAGATCCAACGGTTTAAAATCGATAGCTGAGTCGTTGAGCGTGAGCGGCTCAGCCATATTCTCGGCAGCCGACTTAATTTTCTCTCGCAACGTGAATCCAGCCATTCCATCGTTCGTGCTCTTGGCAACTGCGTCCGTATCACTTCCACTTGCCGGAGGCCCTCCGAAAACCAGCTCGACCACGGTCCTCGCAGGAGCTGACACGGCTGTTGGATTCGCCTCCTCTGTAGCTGGTAGCTGAGAGGCATCCGCTGGATCAGCCTTCTTATCATCAGCCTGCTTATCATCAGCCTGCTTATCATCAGCCTTCTTATCATCAGCCTCTTTCTCCGCAGCCGGTTCCGGTGCTGCTTGAGGAGTCGCTTTTTCTTCTTGATCCTGATTGACGGAGACAAAGAACGGTCCGGCTGGCAGGTCCTGGCGACTCGCTCCAGCCGCTCCTGAAGGTGGTGCATCTACAGCAGCATCCGATTCATCTGCTTTCGCAGGCCCTACTGATCGCACCTTGACCGAGTAGGCCAATAACTCCCCAGCGAACGCTTCCTGAACGAGCGTCTGCAAATCTTGCGACTTAGGAATCGAAGTCACCAGCTTCCAAACCGTATTTTCTTTGGCGCCATCAATATTCAGAGCATTGAGCGTATAGTGAACTTTCGCTCCCTTACTCTGATCTTCTATTAATTCCCCATCTTCGATTCGCTTCATCTCAAATTGGGTTTTGCAAATCTCCTCCATATCATCGAGCTCACGTCCTTTTTTCAGTTCCAGGGTAAGCGCTGTTCCTCCCAGAAAATCAATGTCGAAGATATCTTCCCCTCGCGACCAAACCGCAGACAGTCCAGCAGCGATTAAAACAATTGACAAAACTGCTGCCACTAATCGTTTTCCGACAAAATCAATTTTCGTCTCACCAACAATGCGACGCATTCTGAGGTTATTGAAATTACGTGCTCGCTCAGCCAGTTCAAACACAATCCGGGAACAAAAAATGGCGGTATACATACTCATCAGGATGCCAAGAATCAGCGTAACGGCAAAACCACGGATCTGATCAGTACCAATTGCATAGAGTACAATGGCTGTAATAAGCGTGGTCAGGTTGGCATCGACAATCGTAGTAGTCGCTCGGGAAAAACCGTTGCGAATAGCCATCCTCAGACGCGCACCACGGGCCAGTTCTTCTCGGATACGCTCAAAGATAAGAACGTTAGCATCGACAGACATACCAACCGTTAAAATCAAGCCAGCCAACCCTGGCAAGGTAAAGGCAGCCTTGATCAGGATCATCAACGCCAACACCAGCAACAGGTTTAGAATCAAAGCCAGGCAGGCCACCAGGCCTGCAAACCGGTAGTAAAACCAGACAAAGACCACAACACAGCCCAATGAAAGCTGAATCGCCCATTTTCCTTTATTGATCGTGGACTGCCCTAACTCGGCTCCCATATTGTTTTCACTGATCGGTTCTTTCTGCAACACGGTAGACAACTTACCGGCTCGTAAGATCTCAACCAGAAAATCAACCTCTTCCTGGGTAAAGTTGCCCGTAATTTGACCGCGACCGGTAATTTGCGATTGAATGGAGGGCGCGGAAAGCAATTTACCGTCAAGCAAGATACCCAGCTTGGAAGTTCGCCCCGTATCTTTTTCCGGCGAATTCCGAAACGTCAAGTCAGAAAACTTATTGGCCGCTTCACCAGACTTCAAGCTAAAATTAACGATCGGACTGAGATTCTCGTAACTGGCACTGACCGCTGACAGACCTTCACCAGTCACAAGCGGGTCATCTACAGCCGTGTAAACCAGCACCTCAATATCTCGCACGCCCTGATCTCTAAGCTCCTCGGCTAAAACTTTCGGCTGGTCCTCCGGGCTTGCCACTGCCGTAAGCGGTATGGTTACGATTTCCCGAGTGTCAATGTCGCGAATAATATCCCCCTGCGGGATGTACTTGAAGGGGCGAAGTGCACCTTCCTCCTCGGCATCTTCACGGGCGACCTGTGCCCAGCGACCGAATTCCGTCTTCCCACCGTCATCATCGAAGTCATAGACAATATCCTGCTGCTCGTTGCGAGGATCTTTAATCAGAGTATCTGTCAGGTATACATGCCGACGATTACTGGCACGAGCGACAATTCGAAACTCCAAGGCCCCGGCAGTCGTGATCAATTTCTTGATCACGAAAACCTCATCCTGGTTCACCTCTGGCACGATAATTTCTACTTGAGAAGCACCGTAAGGCCGCACCACGATATCACTAGTACCACTGGGGTTAATACGTCGACTTAATTGCTGAACCAACGTTTTCTGAATCTCACTACGACTCATTCCTCGTACCGAACCACCGTCTTCACCGCTGCCACCATCAGTATCCATCTCGAACTGGTAAATCAGGTTCACACCACCCTGCAAATCAACCCCGTACTTGGGCGGCCAGCCAACGCCGTACTCCGGTGATTTCGGCATCACCACAAAGGCAGCGACGCAGACCGTCGTCAGCACAAACGTCAATCGCCAAACGAACTCCGGGGCTCGCAACCGCTCTCCCAAGAGCTTAGCAAGCAAATAGGGGGCACAAATCGACAGCAACAACACGACCATCGTCATGACCCCTGGTTTGCCCTCGTAGTTCGACGGAACGATAAAAATTGCACCTACACTCCCAACCACCAGCGCTAGGCTAAAGTACCAGCCTTTCTGGCGTACGCTAATCGAAGAAGGCAACGAATACGGTGCCGCCAAATAGGTCCAAACCGCCAAGCCAATGACTAGCCAGAGAGGCCATAGATCAACAATCCAACCCATCCAAGCAGTGAACACAGCCGCTAGGCTAACCAGGATTAAGGATGTGCTCCACGGCCCAGCCATTTCTGGTTGCCGGAACTGCTCGGCCAGCTTCCTGCCCACGATTCGGGAAACAAAAGCAGCCAATGCCATGCAGGCCAACAGGCCAAGTTTGCTCCAACTACCCATGGGAGTTGTCTGCCCGAAAAGAAAATTCGTTATCTCAAAGAATGATGACATAAAAGCAGCTTCCTGACCTCAAAAAAGAGGGGATTGATTAATAAACGAACGGTACCAGCCTTTTGGATAAGCCACTCTATTTCTCGGCATCCTCGTCTCTGAGGATCTGTCGTATTGCACTCCGGACAATTTTCATGCGAGTGTTATTCGACTCATCCAATATTAACGTCACTTCCTCAGCGTCTTTGTTCACGCGAGCCACAGTCCCCAAGATACCTCCGATAGTAACGACTCGGTCGTTCGTACTTAACTCATTCAATTGTTGCTGGAGATTAGCTCGCTTCTTTTTATCCGGAAGAATGAACATCATGTAGAACAAGCCAAAGATCAAAATCATTGGCATCAGCATTCCAGTGATACCGCCGCCTTTCTTCACCGGTTGTTCTGTTTTTTTCCCATCCGCCGCCTGTTTATCTTCAACTTCAGCCTCACCTGCCTGCTCCCCCTCGGCCGCCTCATTGCCCGCTTCGGCAGCTTGACCTTCTTGCTGCCCGTTGGCAGCTTCCGCAGCTGGAGCAGCTGCCGGTTCCTGAGCCTCAGCTACTTGAACCCACAACAGGCTGATTGCTATCAATAATTTTGCCATCACCTACGCCCCATTAATATCTTGCCTCAACACAAATCAGCCAACCGACAACTGAATCATCGGGACTTGGCCGAACTCAGCATTAGGCGGTTGCGAGCAACGCACCTGCTTGAGCAAAGCGATCGAGACTAAACAAATCCAAAAAGACCCCGCGGGTCTATAAAACCTTGTCTCGGTATCTTAAATGGATGGCCGCAAAGGGGCAAGATCACCCCCAGCCCTGATATTTCTCTTCTGCAAACTCAACCAGGCGATCTTCCTCGATGGCAGCCCGAATGCCAGCCATCAAGCGCTGGTAGTAAGTCAGATTATGGATAGAAACCAAGACTGGACCGAGCATCTCACCAGCCATAAACAAGTGACGCAAGTAACCCCGACTGTGACGACAAGCCAGGCACGGACAATTAGCCTCTAAGGGCTCAAGAGACCGCTGAAATTGTCGATTTCGCAGACGAATGGCACCTTCATCGGTAAATGCCAGCGCATTGCGACCATTGCGTGTGGGCATCACACAGTCAAACATATCGATACCCCGCAGGACCGCCTCCAAGATATCCTGAGGCTTACCGACCCCCATCAAATACCGCGGCCGATCTGTTGGCAAAATCGGCTCGATAACATCAAGGATTCGGTACATCTGAGCCGCCGTTTCCCCGACGCTCAATCCACCGACGGCAATTCCGGGAAAATCCAAATCGACCAGCTGTTCGGTACACCAGCGCCGCAGGGACTCATCCAGCCCGCCTTGCACGATCGCAAATTGCGTTTGTTCCTGTGGATCCATGGATGCCTGGCAACGAGCGGCCCAACGGACACTCCGTTCACAAGCTTCTTGAACGAGATCGGCTTCGGTAGGCAAAGCAACCACATGATCCAACACCATGGCAACATCACTGCCCAGGGCAAGCTGCAACTGCATGCAACTCTCAGGAGTCATCTCCAACTGACTACCGTCGACATGTGAGCGAAAAACAACTCCCTCTTCGGCAACTTCGACTCGTTGTGCCAAACTGTAAAGTTGGAAACCGCCACTATCAGTCAGGATGGGACCGTCCCAACCCATCATGGCATGCAAGCCTCCTAACTCTTGAACCACTTCAGCCGATGGCCTCAGTGCCAAGTGGTAGGTGTTGCCAAGAACCATTTCAGCGCCAGTTGCCTGAACCTGATCGATGGTCAGTCCCTTAACGGTACCCTGGGTACCGACTGGCATGAATGTCGGACACTGAATAGTGCCGCGACGCGTTGTCAACAGGCTGCGGCGAGCAGCACTACGCTGATCCTGGTGCTGAACTTCAAAGCCAAAAGATGGTGAATTCATTGACGACCAGCCAAATCAGAGCGTCCAATGAGAATTCGTAAACTGCCGGACGACTAGTCGCCTCGCAATTTCAGATCGAACAAGGTTAGTTTTTCACGAACCTCGTTAAGGCTCGTAACACCAAAGTTCTTGCTCTCCAGGAGATCATCACCCGTCCTGCGAATCAACTCACCAATGGTATTCATACGCAACCGGACCATGCACTTGCGAGCCCGTACAGAAAGGTTTAAATCCGAGATCGGCCGGTCCAGAATGGTCTGCTGGTCCGGTGGCAAGTGAGAGATATCAACTTCCGGCTCCGCTTCCATACCCTCTTCGGCGAACTGCCCCAGTTCCAAGCCCTTGGAACTAAGCATTTCATTGATCTCAACTAGCGAAGTTTCACCAAAATTCTTGCTGCTGAGCAGCGTTTGTTCGGTAGTTCTGGCCAAATCGCCAAGCGTCATGATCCCCATTTTCTGCAAGCAATTACGGCTACGAACAGACAATTCAAAATCTGTTACCGGAATATTTAGCACCTGAGCTAAGCGATCACTGGCT
>CAZXJC010000838.1:0-2668 GCA_964640885.1 uncultured Pirellulaceae bacterium
ATCCCCCCTGAGGCTGCGTTTGCCGGTGCTGCCGGGCGAGCCCCCTGTGTCGCCTGCAGTGCCGCCTTCCCGTCCCCCTCCCCGTCTCTGTCCCCGTAACCGTACCCGCCCCGATTCCTCTCCACGTCCTCCGACCCCTAATTCCGGCGTGGACATTGCAGCATGCTCCGCAGTGGCGCCAATTGCACCGCCGTCGACCTGCATCGCGCGACAAGACGACGCGGTCGCAGCTGTTCGCGTCGTCGCCGTTTAGGTGAGGGGGGTGTCTTCACGTCATCACTCCTTTGTCAGTCACTAGTGGACGTATTGCCAAGCGGTTTGGTGCGATGGAATCTTCAAGACAGCGAGAACATAGTGCAATAGACCCGCGTGCAACCGAACAGTTTAACCCCACACCACACCACCACAAACACCACCCCCCCGTCCGAAGTGAAACATGTTGTTGCGAAAATCGCAACAACACCTCTATGTTTCATGATTTAAGAGTTAACTTAACCCTCTAAGGTGCCACACTAGTAAAAAAGTACTAAAAAAGGTACAGAGCGATAAAGCGTGGTGCGGGGGGGTGGGGTTGTGGTGGTGTGGCGTGGGAATACATTCATTTTTTCCATTTTCTTTTACTGCACTGTGTTGGTGCTGTCTTACGGATTACGGCGCACCAAAAATCTTCGGAATTCACCCACTGCGTGCTGAGTTATGACCGTTACCCCGACATCAGCGCGTTTGACAAGGGAGCCGGCAGCGCAGCACCAAAGTTGCACTCGCGATGGGGACGACGGCGCCCGAAAGTGTGGCCGGCGCCGGTCGTAGTGTTGCGTTGGCTCCTGTTGCGGCACTTGTTGGTCAAGATAGTGCATCGGCAGGTGTGCTCAAGAGGTGACGCAGTCCAATTGGCGCTTCTGATGGGCTGGCGGTGGCGCGCACGTTGTGTCGGCACCGAAGCGGTAGACGCACGCAAATTTGCCGCTGACGCCGACAATCTGGTCGCAGGAGCTGCGGAGAAGCCTGCGAAGACGAAAACATAATGTGTACTGCAAGATAAGCAGGATTGTGGGTTATCATCTATATGTAAATAACAATGCACGAAGCCAAGAAAGAACGGAGGAAGCTCAGGTTGCGCACGACGGTTTGTCGTAGATGAAATCTTACGCGATGAGTGAGTGGTACTCACCGCCTGCTTCGCTAGATGCCACTGACACATTGTCAGGAGTTTTAGGCCTTCTGTTGAACATGTTCAAAGTCTATTCGAAGGCGTTGTTCAGCCCTGCATGAAGATGTCGCGGGAGTGCTAGGACGCTGACTTTGGAGACTGCAATTGGGTTTTGATGGCGCCAGATGACCCACGTCTGAAGAGATCAGTGGATTGGGATGTCCGTCCGTTTACTGGGGAATCTTAGGAGGAGAAATACCGGGATAATTGGTGGAAAAACCTGGGCCGACACGCCGACCTGTTGAGACAGGTTTTTCTCGGTGTGCCCGCTGACGCTGTTTCGAGAGCTCGTGAAGCACTCCAACGCACTTTTGGATGACCCGCAGCCACCGCCACCGGCGCGGCGAATGGGGAAGTTCACATTGCAGCAGATTGTGCGGTTCACGGGTGTCGTTTTATCCGCGGGGCTTTGAATCCCGACAACCTCAAAGACGTGTAGCAGGCATCCACAGGGCTGAAACGGTCGGTAAATGGTATCGACCCTGGTGAAATACCACACAAAAGCTGTCTCTTATAACTCTGCACCGCTGGCAAGAGATTAATAAAGACTTTGCGATGACGAAGTACGCTAAGCCAAGTCAGACAAAAACGGTGCTGGAAAGCAACGAGATGGGTGAAGCGCGACACTGAGCACCCCCGACTGCGCTGCTCTGGCAAATTTTCGAGCAAACTCTTCAACTCGTCGATGAAATGAGTAACGCTTCCATGTAAGCTGTCATCCAATGAGGCAGAAATTCCATACAAGCACAAAATGACCAAGATAATCCAGGACAACCCGCATAGATCGAAGAAGCGGGTTGACGTCAGCGACTGCCTGGGGGTCCCTGCGGGTGCTACACGGTTGGCGGAGTAAGAGCAATCGAACTGTGTTACCTGTGTATGCTTACCTGTTGATGCCAGCAACCAACACTGCGTTCTTATTGCGCCGGGTAAAAGAGCACAGGCATTACAAGAGCCGAAAAAGGACGTGATGACCAAGCGCAGTTTCAATTCCATCTGGCGCACGCTCTTCTGACGGGGAAGGATCCGAACGATCCGACAATTCAGACTGAGGGCGAGGAAGCCGGGGAGGGCGATATGAGGAATCCGCCAACATTGCGCGACTACTGGGACAAGATTCCAGGAAACGCTAGTCGTAAAGTAGACGGACCACACCTGCCAGACTTCACCACTAGCGCGCAAAGACGGTGCCGACTGCCAGGATGCCATGTCAGGACTACACTCCAGTGCAGCACGTGCGCAACGGACGCGGATCCGGGCCATTGGCACCTGTGTAGACAACACTGGAGTGAGGCCCACGGATACGCATAGGCATTGCATTACTACACAAACCGGTCAAAACGACGCGACGGCAATAAAGCTGCACAGCCGTGCTTCTCCTGCACCCGCCTAAAGCTGCCCTCTGCGCTCGCATGAACAGCTTAGACGCTTATGTATCCAGCCTGCGGTGTAGTCAGA
>CAZXJC010000839.1:0-7700 GCA_964640885.1 uncultured Pirellulaceae bacterium
ACGCGGGTTTGTTGGATCTGCGATTAGTGCGGTTGCCCAAGATCGCGGCTGGCAGGTAACGATTGCCGGCCGAGCAGAATCGCAATCGCTGGCCGGTTCAAGGTTTGACCTTGTCATTAACGCTAACGGTAACGCCAGTCGCTTTCGTGCCGAGCAGGATCCCTTGTTTGATTTTGAGGCTAGCCTGGCAACGGTCTACAGGTCGCTGTTTGACTTTCCTTGCCAACGTTACGTGTACCTGTCGACGGTGGATGTTTATAACAGCCCGGGAGAACGGGAAGCGACCCGCGAAGAGACGCCGATTGATCCGCTTGCGCTCGGGGCTTATGGATTTCATAAACGGCAGGCTGAACTAAGCGTAATGCGGACTTGCCCGCATTACCTCGTGTTGCGACTGGGTCAGATGGTCGGTTCTGGATTGAAAAAAGGCCCCCTCTACGACATAATGAACAACCAGCCGCTGTGGATTAATTCTCAAAGTCGCTTGCCTTTCCTAAATACCACGAACGTGGGACATGCGTTGTTTCAGTTGCTGGACGCAGGAGTTGATCGGGAAGTTTTCAATCTCTGTGGACGGGGGAGCGTAGAGTTCAGCCGAGTACAGGAGTTGTTTCCGAACGCGTTGCAATCGTCCGATCAGTCGGAGTTGGCCGTTCAAGTCTATGAAGTTGCAACAGAAAAGGCTGAGCAATACTGTCAGTTGCCCGATTCCTGGGAAGAGATAAAGACATTTGTGAGCGAGGCAGGCGGTGGACAATCAAACAGCGAATCATGAAGAGAAGCTGAAGTTGTCTGTCATCGTGGCTGCCTTCAACGAGCAAGACACGATCGAAAATTGCGTACGGCAGATTTTCGAAGTCTATCCGAGCCAGTGTGAACTGCTGGTTGTCGATGGCGGAACCGACGGTACCGAGGGCGTCGTACAGGGATTGAGCGAGGAATTTCCACAATTGCGTTATGTGCGAAACCATGACGACCGTGGTAAGGGACACGCGATACGGACTGGGATTGCTGAATCTCGAACAGACGTGATGGCTCAGATTGATGCAGATTTACAGTTTTTGCCATCAGATTTACCTCAATTGGTGGCTCCGATCGAGCAGGATCAAGCCGATGTAACACTAGGGACGCGGTTTGCCACCGGTTCGGTGAGACGGCCCGGTAGTACACCCATGTTTCGCCGTTGGGGTAACAAATTTGCCAGTTTTTACGCTTCTTTGCTCTACTGGCATCGAATGACCGATGTGCAAGCGGGCATGAAGGCCTGGACCCGGCGGGCAGCGGATTTAATTGACTTCCAGAGTGATAACTATTCTTATGAAGTCGAAATACCGATTAAAGCTTTAAGGAACAAGTTGCGGGTGGTGGACGTACCGATCACCACCGATGCTCGCCAGGGTGGCGAGACGTGTGTAAATGTTGTGTTCGATGGGGTTGCTTTGCTCAGGGACATTACCTGTTTCCGGCTTGGCTTAAAATAAACGATACAAAGGTTGACTCATGAGAGTATTGGTAACAGGCGGTGCTGGCTACGTTGGATCAGTTTTGATTCCACAGTTATTGGGTTCCGGCTATGAAGTAACCGTGTTGGACAATTTGCGTTATGGAGGTCAGACTTTGCTGCCTCATTTCTCCTGCGAGGGGTTTGAGTTTGTTAAGGGTGACGTTGGTGATGCTGAGACAGTCAAGCGTTGCGTCGGGGAAGTCGATGCGGTGATTCATCTGGCGGCAATTGTTGGCTTTCCGGCCTGTCGGAAATATCCGGAAGTTGCCGAGACGACGAACGTCCAGGGGACGCGAAACGTTGCCGAAGCCGTTTCGGAGAATCAGCCGCTTGTTTTTGCTTCCACCGGCAGTAACTATGGCAAGCTGGATGCGATTTGTACGGAAGAGAGTCCACTGAATCCAGTCTCGTTTTACGCCATCACTAAGACGCAGGGTGAAGAGATTGTAATGGAGACAGCCGGTGGTACCGTGTTGCGGTTTGCTACCGCCTTCGGGGCTTCGCCTCGTATGCGATTGGACCTGCTGGTCAATGACTTTGTTCACCAGGCGGTCGTGAACAAGCAGTTGATCGTCTACGAGAGTGGTTTTCGACGGACCTTCATTCATGTTCGCGACATGGGAAAGGCGATCCAGTTTTCTCTGGAGAACTATGACCAGATGCGGAACAATTCTTACAACGTGGGCCACGAAAGCTTGAATTACACCAAGGAAGATATTGCTAATGCGATCCGTGAGCGGGTTCCGTTCTACTTGCATTATGCCGAAGTTGGTACGGATCCTGACCAGCGAGATTACGAGGTCTCTTACAAGAAGATCCAGGAGATCGGTTACGAAACCACCGTCACTCTTGACGAAGGTATTTCTGAACTGATTCGAGTCGTTGACGCAATCGATGTTACCAGCCCCTGGCTGAACGTTTGAAAAGGGATGGCTAGATGACGATTGACTGGGGAAACTCCCGTGTGGCCGTGCTGGGAGGCGGCGGATTTCTCGGTAGCCACCTGGTAGATCATTTGCGAGGACTGGGGTGTGATCCCGTGGTGCCGCGAACGGCCGACGGCTGGGATTTCCGCGAGTTGGAGAACATTCAACGGTTTTTTTCTGAACATCCCAGCCAGGTGGTTTTTAACTGCGCAGCCCGACAGGGTGGGCTAGGATACCAACGGACCCATCCCGCTGATATTTTCTTCGATAACATGCGGCTGGGGCTCAACTCGATGCATGCCGCTTATCAGGCTGGTGTGGAAAAGTACGTTAACGTGGTCGCTGCCTGTTCCTATCCTGGTTACGTCGACGGGGTGCAGGGTGAAGACGACTACTGGTCAGGGCCGCTGCACGAGACGGTGGTGAACTATGGGTTCACTAAGAAGTCACAGGTGGTGCAAGGCTGGTGTTACGACCGACAGTATGAATTCAAATCAGTGCACCTGTTGATGACGAATTTGTATGGCCCTCGGGAACACTTCCATCCCGATCGTTCCCATGGCTTGGCAGCGTTGCTACGCAAGTTTTATGACGCCCGACAAGCTGGTAATGGCGACGTGACGATTTGGGGTACCGGTCAACCCGTTCGCGAATGGCTGTTTGTGCGCGATGCGGTGGCTGCCATGGTGCTGGCTGCAGAACGTTATGAAGAGGTTGCCCCGTTGAATGTTAGCACCGGAGGGGGGCTGAGCATTATGGAGTTAGCACTGCTGATCAAGGAGATCGTTGGATTTGAAGGTGAACTAGTGTTGGATCGAACCAAGCCAGACGGTGCCCTGGTCAAGACCTTTACCAACGACCGGGTCAAGGAAGCCATCGGCTGGCAGCCAGAGACATCCCTGCAAGATGGAATTCGTGAAACACTAGCCTGGTTTGAAGCGAATTATGCAGCTGCCACGGCAGAAGGATGAGCGGCTTTGGCAAAACAGAAAAAGAGACGCCGAAAGGATCGGCAAAACGCTATCACGATGGCTGTCGTTCTGGCGGTCGGTACGCTCGTTCTTTATGGCCAGGTGGTAACCTTCGACTTTATCAACCTGGATGATCCTGACTATGTCTATAACAACCAGTATGTCCGCTCAGGAATCACAGCAGAAAATGTGACCTGGGCGTTTACGTTGCACGGTCCAGGTCAGTGGCATCCTTTGACTTGGATTTCTCACCAATTGGATTGTCAGCTGTTTGAGTTGGATGCGGGGATGCATCACCTGGTGAACGCGCTGCTCCACGTTGCCAACGCAGTTCTGTTGTTTTTCCTGCTGCTGAAAATGACTTCGGCCTTGGCGCCGAGCTTCCTGGTCGCAGCTCTTTTTGCCTGGCATCCGCTTGGCGTCGAGTCGGTGGCCTGGGTAAG
The DNA here is from genome assembly GCA_964640885.1 of uncultured Pirellulaceae bacterium. GTDB lineage: Bacteria > Planctomycetota > Planctomycetia > Pirellulales > Pirellulaceae > JAZADA01. The sequence goes on from CAZXJC010000839.1 coordinate 3,845, forward strand.
TGAGCGGCGCGACGTGCTGAGTATGTTGTTTTGGCTGCTGGCGTTGCATGCCTACGTAACCTATAGCCGGGCTGGTGGCTGGCGCAACTATGGATGGGTGGCTTTCCTGTTTGCCTGTGGGTTAATGAGTAAGCCGATGGTGGTCACACTGCCTTGCGTGATGTTGCTGCTCGATTTCTGGCCACTATACCGCTGGGATCGGCTGCCTCCTTTAGAGCAAAGCGTTGCGTCTCGGAGGTTTAAGCTTGGCTACCTGGTGGGAGAGAAGATTCCATTGCTGGCGATGTCGCTGGTAGCCAGTTTCTTTACGTTCCTGATTCAACTGCAAGAGCAAGCTGTCGGCACCTTCTCGGCCTACCCGCTGACGGCCCGACTCGGCAACGCGATGCTCAGCTATGCTACTTACCTGCGTAAACTTATCTGGCCTCATGACCTGGCGTTCTTTTACCCTTACCCCGATACGGTCGACATGTTTTGGGCTGGAGTCAGTGCGCTGGTGCTGTTGGGGGTGACCGCTGTCTGCCTCTGGCAACTTCGTCGTCGGCCGTACTTGCTGGTCGGCTGGTTGTGGTACCTCGGGACGCTGGTACCTGTGATTGGTTTGCTGCAAGTTGGCGGGCAATCCATGGCCGACCGTTACACTTACATTCCGCTACTAGGTATTTACATAGCCGTTGCCTGGCTACTGGCAGACTTTTTTCGGTACTTCCGCCAGCGTGGCTTCGGATCAGAGCAGAGTGAGTCCAAGCAATGGTGGATTGTCACGATCGTCTTAGTACCATGTTTGTTGGTTAGTTTTCAGCAAATTGGGTATTGGAAGTCGGGTGTGTTGCTTTATAGCCGGGCGTTGGAAGTCACTGAGAATAACTCGGTGGCTGAGAATAACCTGGCTGCTGATTACTTATTGTTGGGTAAGCTGGACGAGTCGCTGCGTCATTTCCAAGCAGCGAATCGAATCGCACCGGACCGGATTCAACCTTACATGGGAATGGCATCGATTGCCGAGGAACGAAACGATCCGGTACGAGCTTTGGAGTTGTTGCGGCAGGCGGAAGAGCTCAATCAGCACGAGATGGGAAAACCGATTATTGCCCAGCGGCTGGCATGGTTGCTGGCGACGGCGCCGGATGATTCTGTGCGTGACGGTGCCGAGGCGGTCAAGTTGGCTGAGTTTAGTGTGAGACTGACCCAATTGCGGGATGCGAACTGTCTCCATACGTGGGCGGTGGCACTGGCAGAAAATCAGCAGTTCGAAAAAGCCCTTCAGGTGGCGAGGCAAGCTTCGACGATCGCTCGTCAAAATAGTCAGCAAAAGCTGGTTGACCAGATCAACCTTAGTGCTGAGGGGTACCGGCAACAGCAGCCGTTTCGTGATCCTCGCTGGTTGCCGAAGTAAATGGTGCCCGGAGGTCTAGGGACTAGCCTCCTTGATTTGGGTGCGGAGAAACTCTCCGATAGCGGTCGCGGCCATAGCATGTGCCCGTTCGTTGGGGTGGGCGTCGTATTGATTGACTCGCATTTCCTCGGCCGTGTGTCCCTCGTAGACATCGTACAGGTCTAAGTGCGGGACATCGAGACTTTTCCAGTGTTCGTCCAGTTGCTGATGAACCTGAGCGTAGGCATAGTTCTTGCCGAGGGCATGAATAAAGGGAAAGGTAACGACCATGAGTTGCGCGTTACGATCTTTAATGGCGTCTCGAAAAGCAGCCAGTCGCTCTTTTTGTTCTTCCCAAACGCTGCTCTCGTAAGCCTTCAGTGTGAACTGATAGAAATTCTTGATCTCGGGATCAGCAAAGGCGATCCAGCGGTAGTAAAGTGTGTTGAGAAAATAGCTGTTCTCGACCAGGTAGCCAGGTTGGCGTTCATAGATCTGGTCGAGGATCTGCTGGTACTCGGGGACGATATCTGAGACATCGTTCAGGCAATAGACCAGGACTACGTACTGAAGCTCGGTGTCGCCGAGGGTGGTTAGCAGCTTAAGTTGATGGCCCGTGTCCATGCCATTGCCAGCCAGGGCCTGGACGTCGAATGCTTCGTTCTGGTGCCGCACCAGGTTGGCAAATCGTTTGTCAACGTTGCGAATTCCGTGTCCTACGGTAAACGAATCGCCAATGAAGGTGATCCGTGTTTTTCCTGGCGGGCAAGTGAGCGTGTACTGCTGGTTGTCGCGGAAGTCCCAGCTGTTGGACATTTCTTTGATGTAGCGACGGATCCAGCGATTAGTCGGCTTGGTCAGGGCAAAGGAGTCAGTTTCATCGTAGACGAAGCGGTAATAAATCTCACCAACCAGTAGCACGACTGAGAATAACGTTAACAGGATCAGCAGGTTACCTTGCAGCAGCAGCGACCAATTGGCTTTCTTATGCAGCTTGCGTTTGAAAAAGAACAGGTAAATGCCTGTGCCCAACACTACCGGTGCCAGCAGGAAGATCATAAAGAGAGTTGGGTCATCGGGTGGTGGCATGAGTGAATCGCCGTTAACTGAAGCAAATGAATCAGGGGGCCCTTGCAACTGCAATTATACTTGTGCCGCGACGGCAAATCGACCACTGCGACTGGTAGGAATAATTGATTTGTAGTCCTCCCGATATGAATTGTTACGGATAGGAGTAGTTTACTTGCGTGTTGCCGGGGGATCGCATAAGTTGGCACGCAGATGATGACTGAAACGATCCCCTCTCTGTGGCGAAGGAGTTCATGATGGCAATTCAGAGTTCTGCAAATCGACCTGCAAAACGCTCGGTAAGTCGGCGAAAATTTCTAGGTGCTGGCGTGGCAGCCACGACCCTTGGCTGGACGGCCCCGGCAATTCTGCGTGGCAGGAATTTGAATGAAAAACTGAATATTGCTGTGATTGGATCAGGCGGGAGAGGCGCTTCAAATATGCGTTCCCTGGAATCAGAGAATATTGTGGCGGTCTGCGACGTCAATGAAAATAACTTGGAGTTCGCAGCGCGACGTCATCCGCGAGCACGGAAAGCAATCGACTTTCGGAAACTGTTCGATCATGCCAGCGAATTCGATGCGGTGGCAGTCAGTACTTGTGAGCACACGCATGCCTTTGCTACGTTGCCCGCTTTGCAGTTAGGTAAACATGTTTATTGTGAAAAGCCGTTAACCCATAACGTCTGGGAAGCTCGCGTGATTCGTGAAGCTGCCAATAAAGCGAAGGTGGCGACGCAAATGGGAACTCAAATTCATGCGGGCGATAACTATCGTCGGGTCGTGGAACTGGTTCAGTCAGGTGCGATCGGTTCGGTACGAGAAGCGCACGTTTGGGTTGGCCGGGCCTGGGGACGTCAATCCAAGGCGGATGCCCAGCAAGCACGTGATATTGTTTTTGTGCAGGAGCGCCCAAAAGAATCGCAGCCGGTTCCCGCGCGACTAAACTGGGATCTTTGGCTCGGCCCAGCTCCCAAGCGGCCTTTCCACGAAGTTTATATTCCAGGACCCAAATGGTATCGCTGGTGGGATTTAGGTAATGGCACAATGTCGGATTTGGGAAGCCATTGGATTGACTTGCCCTTCTGGGCACTGAAGTTGCAAGTGCCGCTGACTATCGAAGCTGCTGGACCAGCGCCTCACGATGAGATTGCGCCGGCATCCATGCAAGTGAAATACGAGTATGGCGCGCGTGGAGACATGCCACCGGTAGACGTTCATTGGTACCAGGGGGCTAATAAGCCGAAGATTCTTCAGGAAAAGGGGATTCCCCAGTGGGGTAGTGGTGTGTTGTTTGTTGGTGACAAGGGAATGCTGCTGTCAAATTACGCCAGACACACCTAGCTGCCGGCAGATAAATTTGCCGACTTCAAACGCCCCGAACCGTTTATTCCCAAGTCGCGTGGCCACCATG